>CAYMNM010000126.1:0-5162 GCA_964391795.1 uncultured Anaerolineaceae bacterium
TGGATGAGCGGTGCCAAGTTCACCTTCATTCCCTCTCTTGGCGGCCATCTGCCCCTGCATGATGAAAACATGCAGACTACTATTCCGGGCCTGTATGTGGCCGGCGATGTGGCTGGGGTTGAAGAGGCTTCAACCGCGGTTGAGGAAGGCCGTTTGGCTGGCGTGGCGGTTGCCCATTCCCTAGGGAAATACACCGACGAAGATGCAGTAAACCGCAAAATGGTCATCCGTGCCCGCCTGGACCAGTTGCGCTCCGGCCCCTTTGGGGAAGGGCGCCTGCAAGCTGTTCAGGAGCTGGTGAATCGAGGTAAAAATGACATTAATTAAAGATGGCTACCTGAGCGATGAAGAATTGGCCACCCTACCGGGCGTGCCTTCACTGGAACGCATGCTAAAGGGGCCGGTGGCTGTCATTGAGTGCGCGCAGGAGATTCCCTGCAACCCATGCGTAACCATTTGTACCAAGTTTGCGATTAGCATCCCAGGTTCATTGACTGGCTTGCCAAGAATTCATGAAGGCCTTTGCATCGGTTGTTCCCTTTGTATTCCCATTTGCCCGGGGCAAGCCATTTTTGTTGTTGACGGTTCCTATTCCGAAAGTGAAGCCCTGGTGAAAGTACCTTATGAATATTTACCGCTCCCGCAGGTCGGCGAAATCGTCAACGCGGTCGGGCGGGATGGGCAATATCGCTGTGATGCAAAAGTGCTTCAGGTTGTCAATACCAAGCGTGTAGACCATACCCCGATTGTTACGCTACTGGTGCCCAAAGAGTTGATGATGGTTGTGCGTAGTTTAAGGTTAAAGAGGTAAGCATGGAAGAAAACAAAGTAGCTTATCCAATCACACCCGAGGATGAAAAACTGATTATTTGCCGCTGTGAGGAAGTTTCCCGTGCGGAGATCATCCGAGCCATCAACGAAGGCGCCCGTACCACAGATGAGGTCAAGCGCCGTACACGCGCGGGCATGGGCCTTTGCCAGTCCAAAACCTGCCGCAAACTAGTGCAGAACATCATTGCCGAGGTAACCAAACAGCCTATGGCCGAGATCCTGCCCTTCACAGGGCGCGGACCGGTACGCCCGGAATTGCTCTCAGTGCTGGCCACCCTGGCTGATCGAAAAGATGATAAAGGAGAAGAATGAGAATCAAAAGACTTATTTCTGCTGTTGACTCCCACACCGAAGGCGAACCTGCCCGCGTGGTAATTGGTGGGGTACCTTATATCCCCGGCGATACCTTCCTCGAGAAGTGGCTCTGGTCCAAGAAGAACCTGAATGACCTGCGAAAGTGGCTGATGTTTGAGCCGCATGGGCATTCCAACATGTCTGGCAGTATCCTCACTGCCCCCTGCACACCCGGCGCGGATATCGGCGTGATTTATATCGAGGTCAGCGGCTTCCTGCCTATGTGCGGGCACGGCACCATTGCCACCGCCACAGTATTGGTGGAAACCGGCATCGTCCCCAAGGTGGAGCCTTACACTTACATCAACTTGGATACACCAGCGGGTATTGTCAAGGCCAAAGTGGAAGTGGTGGATGGCAACGCCAAAAGCGTTGAGATCCGCAACATTCCTTCCTTCCTCCTCAAGCGCGATATTCTCGTGCAGGTGCCCGAACTAGGCCAGGTAAAGCTGGATATCTCCTATGGCGGCAACTTCTACGCCATCGTCGAAGCAGACCAGGTGGGCTTAACGCTCAACCCGGATAACGCCGGCGAAATCGTGCGCAAGGGCAATCTCATTCGCGATGCCATTGCCGAGCAGGTGGAAGTGATCCACCCGACCAACCCTGAAATCAACGAGTGCAGCCATGTGCGCTTCATCTCAGATTCCCCGACCCCCGGCGTAAACAAACGCAATGCTGTTTTCCTTTCTGCTGAAGGCATTGATCGCTCACCCTGCGGCACTGGTACCTCTGCTGAAATGGCCATGCGCTATGCCAAGGGCATGCAGAAGCTCAATGAGGAATTTGTGTCCGAGTCGATTATTGGCAGCAAATTCTATGGCAACCTGGTTGAGGAAACCAAGGTGGGCGACCTGGCCGCAGTAGTGCCAACCATTCGCGGCAGCGCTTACATCAGCGGCTTCCAAAACTTCATCCTGGACGAGAACGACCCCTTCCAGACAGGCTTTTACGTCGGCAAAGCCAGCCATTTTGGGGCTGATTTTTAGCCAAGGTGAAGGCCTGAAACTATGAGACTTGAAGGTTAAGTGGCCATTAACACTGGCTGTATTAACGGTATCAGCCTAGTTGTTGCAAAACTTATAGCTAAGCAGGGGTCAAAATTGGTTCTGGCTGCCCGGCATAAGGCCACGGGCAACCAGGCAGTTATAGAAGTCACTGAGGGTGGGGGAGACCATATTTTCCCCTGCGACGTGACTAAAGTTGATGACTCCCAGAATAATATGCGCGTAGCTATATTTGCTTTAGTAAAATTGACCTGCTTTTCAATGACTCTGTCGTTATCTTCCGCAATAAAGTCGTGATTTAAACCAACGAAGAGGAGTGGGAAAGTTCCATTAGCGTCATGCTTACTGGCACTTATCGTATGTCTCGCCTGGTGATCCCTGAAATGGTCAGGAGTGGGGGAGGCTCTAATATCAATAACTCTTCCATCTATGGGTTGATTGTTGGCAAGAGTGTGGCAGCCTATTGCGCGGCCTGAGGCGGCGTGACCACTCTCACCCGCACAATGGCCATTGACCACGCCCTGCAAAATATCACAGCAATTGCATGTACCTGGGCAGTATTTAAACGCCCTTGTTGCAGCAGTAGATGAAAGAGGATGCGACTGGTTTGGTGCTTTTTTTGGATGGCAGCCAGACATCCTGATCGCGATTCAATGTGATTCAATTGCAAGAACAATCGAATAACTTGGTCGCCGATTGATGAGATCACACAAAGAATATTTGGTAAACCCGTTTATAAGTGTAGAATCTTGGAAATCCATCTTCTTGCTTCTTCATTACAGGTCCGCTCCTTCGATCAACCCCAAATGAATGGGGAGGTGCAATGGTAGAATCCTATAATTTCGTTATTACTTATGGGAATACTAATTCTCAATAGTAATACGTGTATTTTTTGCTCTTAAACGCTTTAGAAAACTGAATCCCTGCAATTCCTAAATGCGAGGGTTCAGAGCCCGCTCTCCAGCTGTTCGAGATAGGCCTTAACGCCTTTGAAGAGTTCGTCCTTCAACCAGGTTTGGGTCTCTTCCAGGCGCGTGAAAGTGGGCGCCAGCTCCGGGTCTTCCGCGGCAAGCTTCCTCTTCCAGTCCAGGTAATCCAAACCCAGGCGTTTACCCGCTTGCTCTTCAGGCAGAACCCCTATACTGCGAAAGAATGCCCCTCGAATGAGCAGGGTTTTCCATGCCTGGTATAAGTCCCAGAGGCTTTCAAAACTGGCGTAGTGGCTAAGGCCATCACTGAGGCTTTCGGACTGGAATTCTTCCCAAAAGTTGAGCTTACCCGCCAGATCTTTGCGCAGCAAACGTGTCAGCGCGCCCCAGGGGGCATCTTTGCCCGCCAAGTGCAACTCCTGGGCTGCTTGCAAGGCAGCCAGTTGCGTTTGAAGGGCATCCTGCCGGGTATAAAGCAGCATGAGCTGGGCATCCAAAGCAGCCGCTTGCTCCTGCAGGCCAGGGTTAGCTAAAAATTCACGCACGCTCTCCAGTGGAAAGCCATGCTGCGTATAGAATTCAAATTGTTCAATTAACATCATGGACTGCAAGTTGTAATGGCGGATGCCCTGACTGGTCTGTGCCTGCCGATCGAACAAGCCCAATTGGTCCAGCGCCTGCAATTCCCGTTTGCTCAAGCCGGTTAGCTTGAGGATTTCGCCCACCATCAATTCATGTTTGTCATTGTCAGGTTTCATTTGGATTTTCCTAATGATCCGCAAATTCGGTACGCTTTTACTTAATCATATCAGCAGAACACGCCCACAGCACATTTTTCGATCACCATACACTCTCCATATTCACCGAGTACCTTTCACCAAACCTTTACACTCTGCTATAATTACTTATGAGAATGAGATATTATGGCATCAAAGCTTAACAGTAAATCCAAATTGAACACCCTGGCACCCGAGCAGTTAAGCCTTGACGCCGCCCTCCCCTCCCCTGCTGAGGCCTATCTGAACACGCTCTCCCCATCTGGCCGACGCACACAAGCAGCGGCACTCAAGAACCTGGCTTTTCTCTTTTCAGATGGCAAACTTGAAGATCCGATTAAATTCCCTTGGCATCACTTGCGCTATGAGCACAGCTCCGGCCTGGCAGCTTACATGGTGGAAATTGGCTACGCCAAGCCCACCGTCAACAAGCACCTGGTTGCTTTACGCCGCGTCCTCGAGGAAGCCTACCGCCTGGGGCTTTACACTGACCACGACCTTTTCTACCGCGCCCAAGGGGTCAAATCCCTGAGAACCCAAACCATCCCGCGAGGCCGCAGCCTGAAAATGGAAGAGCTTGAAGCCTTGGTGCAATCCGCCCTGGCGGATGAAAACCAAAACTTGGGCGCCCGTGATGCCGCCCTCATCAGCACGCTTTACGCGGCTGCCCTGCGCCGGCAGGAAATTGTGGACCTCAACCTGGCAGACCTGGAACTTCCCGAGCGAAAGCTGCGCATCCTCGGCAAGGGCAGCAAGAAGCGCCTGGTTTACCTCTCGGAAGATGCCCTCAAAGCCCTGGAAGCCTGGCTGCTACTGCGCGGCCGTAAAGTGGGGCCACTTTTCTGCCGGGTGGGTAAAGGTGGCAAGATCATTCTGCGTCGCCTCAGCCCACAAGCGATTTACTACGTTTTGCATCAACGCGGTCTTGACGCAGGTATCGAAGCTTTCAGCCCGCACGATCTGCGCCGCACCTCCATCACGGACCTGCTCAGCGCCGATGTGGACGTACTGACGGTTTCGGCTATTGCCGGGCACGCCAGTGCGGATACTACCCGCCGCTACGACCGCCGCAGTGAAGACACCAAACGCGAAGCTGCCCAACGCCTACGCTCGCCATTCAAACCGGAGGAAGCCAATCCGCCCTCCGATAGCCCGCTCAAAGGCAGCCCAGGCGAAAACAGTTCGCATGAAGAAAATCCGAATTAAGTGAGATCGAGGTCAAGATGTTTCACCCTGCCAAAACCATCAGCCTTAAAGACGGCCGC
>CAYMNM010000127.1:0-5144 GCA_964391795.1 uncultured Anaerolineaceae bacterium
TCGGATGAACCGGAAACAATTTCGCCGGTCAAAGCCTTGAAAGGCTTGGGCAAGATTTCGAAGCCCAGCCCGATTGGGCAAGTAAAAACCGACCGAGAGGAACGCATTCCTCTCAAAATGGAGGAGTTTTCGCGGGTGTTGGGTGGGGGCATTGTGCCTGGTTCCATCGTCTTGATTGGCGGCGACCCCGGCATCGGCAAATCCACCCTTACCCTGCAAGTGGCTATGAACCTGGCTGAAACTGACCGGGTGTTATATGTTTCTGGTGAGGAATCCGAGCGCCAGATCAAGATGCGTGCAGACCGTCTGGCGGTCAAAAACGCCCAAAATGAGCCCCTTTTACCCGAAAAACTACTTCTTGTGACCGAAACTAATTTGGGCACGATTTTCAACCATATCGGCGATACCAAGCCCAGCCTCGTGATTATCGACTCGATTCAGACCATGACATTGCCAGAGATGGAATCCCTGGCAGGTTCTGTTAGCCAGGTGCGTGAATGCGCCGCGCGCTTGCGGGAGTTGGCAAAAGCCACCGGTATCACCGTTTTTGTCATTGGCCACGTCACCAAGGAAGGCACCATTGCCGGGCCTCGCGTGCTTGAGCACATCGTGGATACCGTTCTCTATCTGGAAGGCGAACAATTCCAGTCCTACCGTCTCTTGCGGTCTGTCAAGAACCGTTTCGGTGCTACAAGCGAGGTGGGCGTCTTTGAAATGCAGGAAAAAGGCATGGTTGAGGTCAGCAATCCCAGCGAGGTGTTCCTTGCCGAGCGCATGATCAACGCCCCCGGCTCTGCTGTGGCTGTCACCCTGGAGGGTACCCGCCCTCTGCTTGTGGAGGTGCAAGCCCTCACCACGCCCACCGCTAATCCCAACCCGCGGCGCACTGCCAATGGCGTGGATTTTAATCGCTTGCTGCTGGTTAGCGCGGTGCTCACACGGCGTGCTGGAGTCAAGTTGAGCGATCAGGACATCTTTACCAACGTGGTCGGCGGCATGAGCATCTCCGAACCCGCGGTTGATTTGGCAATGGCTGTGGCAATTGCCTCATCCTACAAAGACAAACCCGTGCGCATGGATACCGTTCTCATCGGGGAAATCGGCCTCTCGGGCGAGCTACGGGCGGTTAGTCAGACAGCCATCCGCCTACGTGAAGCCGCCAAACTCGGTTTCAAACGTGCCATCCTGCCGCGTCGGTTGCGCCAGGGTGAACCTTTACCCAAAGAAATCCAGGCCATCGAAGTGCGCTCTCTAAAGGAAGCCCTCAAAGAAGCCTTGTTTGAAGAAATGAAAACTCAGGACGAACCAGAAAGGCCCATAAAATGAGCAAAAACATCTTAGACGATCTGCCATTTATTAACAACACTCGGCGTAATCACGCCTTGGAACACGCCACTCTGAAGGTTCTTGAGGAGCACTACCCCGGCACCAAGATGGCTGGTGTTTCCAACCCAAAAGGCTTCTTTCTGTTTGCTGACATACCAACTGAAGTTGTCACCGATGCGGTGCTCAAAGCCCAAAAACGGCTGGCCGCCGGCGAAGCAGACCTGGCCATCCATGCCCATTGCGGCACCAACGTGGTTACTTCATCACTGCTCGCCGCAGCATCAGCCTGGCTGCTGCTCTATGGTTCCAGCGGAACGCGCAAGCCAAAATGGTACAACTATATCTATGCTGTCAGTTTTGCCATCCCAATCTATATTTTTTCCAAACCGCTGGGTCCAAAGGTTCAGAAACTGCTAACCACAAACGCGGATCTCGGTGAACTCTCGGTCAAGCTGGTGGAAAGTAATGGTTACGGCAAAAGCCTGGTTCACTTCATTCACACAGGAAAATAAGTTCGTTTTGCTGCCATGAGCACTATAACTCCAAGCGTCATGCTCTTGAGAGGCAACGACCCTACCCGTTTCGCGGAGGAAATTGGCCGGGTAAAGTCATCCATGGGGGATGAAAGCCTGGCAGAGATGAACACCACCGTTTTTGACGGTGACACCCTGAGGCTCGAGGAATTACGCTCGGCCTGCCTGACCATCCCATTTCTGACAGAGTTACGCCTGGTCATCGTGGAAAAAGGCCGTCAGTTCCTGGCAAAGATGGGTAAATCCTCTCCGGAGAAGACCCTTCAAGTACTGGCTGAAGTGCCTGAAAGCACACGTTTGCTTCTCTTGATTGAAGATGAACTGGTAATCCGGCGCAAAGAACGCAATTGGGAGAACGCCCGTCAGTATGCCTGGCTGGTGAACTGGGTTCACGAGGATTCATCCCGTGGCAAGGTTATCAATTGCGAGCTGCCAAGCGATGAAGAGATGCCAAAGTGGGTACTCGATACAGCCAGAGCAGCTGGCGGCAGTTTTGATCCTGGCGCTGCGCATTTATTGGCAGCTTATGTGGGCAATGATACTCTTCGTGCCCGGTTAGAAATTGAAAAATTGCTCATTTATGCCGGCTCTAACCGGCCAGTGAGCCCTCAGGATGTGATCCTCTTGACCGCGCAAGAGCAGGAAGGCGATATCTTTGAGCTTACAGACGCCCTGGGCGACCGTGATGGTCGTAAAGCCATGCGCCAATTCCGCATTCTGTCGGACCAGAAAGACATGGTTGAATTGGCACCCATGATCCAGCGTCACTTCCGGCAATTGATCCAGGTGCGTGAGATTTTGGACGAAGGCGGCCAAGCCGATAACGTGGCTAAGGAATTGAATTTACCACTCTTCGTGGCACAAAAGCTGTCTAACCAGGCCAGGCGCTTCAATTTACCGCAGCTGATTGAGATTTTTGCCAAATTGCTGGAGATTGACGAGAGCATGAAGACCGGCGGCCTCCCCGGCGATATTGCCTTCGAAGTGCTCATCGCTAAGCTGACACAGTAATAATTACCCAAAATTCCATGGATGCGCATTTCATTCAACTTCGTCCAGATTTGATTATTCGCCAGGCGGAAATATTTCAAACAAATACGAGCATTCTACAGACGTCGGAAGGCTATCTCTTGATAGATCCGGCCTTTACCCAGGCAGATTTAGAACATATTGCTGCCTTTTGCCATCCGCAGCCTATTCTGGCAGGTTTCAGTACCCATGCCCACTATGACCATCTTTTCTGGTCGCCCCTTTTTGGGGATGAGACCCCAATTTACTGTTCAGAGGGCACGTTGGCTTACATTGGCACTCACCACCAGGAAATTTTGGATGAATTAATCGCGCTGGAGAATAAGTCGTTTAGTATTAACCGGCACTATTTTAGTAAGCACTTATCTCATCTCTCTTCTATTTCTGTTGGCTTACATTATCTGCATGGCTATTATGTAGAGGTTATAGAAATTCCAGGGCACTTGCATGGACAAAGTGCTTTTTGGTTTCCGAAGGTTGAAACGCTCTTCGCTGCAGACACGCTTTCAGATATTGAGCCGCCCTCCATAGAAGGCAGCCGTCAATCTCTGCTGGACTATCTGGAAAGCCTGGAGAAGCTCGAAAAATTGATCCGGCAGGCTCAGTGGATAATCCCCGGTCACGGCAGCCCCGCCAACTCTGCAGAAGCCAATGCGCGCCTGCACAAGGATCGCCGTTACCTTCGAGCGCTTCTTTCTTTGCGTGCTAAAGATTTCGCGGGCAGCGTCGAGCTCCTGGCGAGAACATTTTTGGAACGAATCCAGGAAACGCGGGCTGAAACCCCAGATGCCTGGCAGATGCATAAGCAAAATCTGATTTTTGCCCGGCAATGGTTATAAAACTGCTGCTTAACAAAATAGCTTTAGGAGAACATTATTAAGCCCATGACGAAGAGTACTAACTCAAAACCCGCGATCATTTTCGATTTTGGTGGCGTGCTTGTGGATTGGAACCCCTACTATCTCTGCCGCCACTTCCTCGGAGATGACCCTGAATTTACGCGGCGCTTTATGGAAGAAGTGGATTTTCCTGCTTGGAATCGGGAGAACGACCGTGGACGGCCGCTTGCGCAAGGCGCGCAGGAATTAGCTGCCCGCTTTCCAAAGTATCGGGATTTGATTTTAGCCTATGGTCCGCGTTATCTCGAAACAATCAATGGACCCATCCTGCCTGTTGTTGATATTTTAAACAAATTGAAGGCAGCAGGTTATTCCCTTTACGGTTTAAGCAATTGGCCGGCAGAAACGTTCGCCCCCGTCCGGGAGGCTAATTCATTTTTTGATCTTCTCGATGATTTTCTGATTTCATCTGACGTGAACTTAATCAAACCTGATCCTGCCATCTTCACATTACTTCTCGAAAGAATTGCCCGCCCCGCCGAGGATTGCATTTTCATCGATGACAGTGAGATCAATACCCAGGCAGCAGAGCAGCTGGGCTTCAAAACGGTCCATTTCAAGTCTGCTGATCAACTTGAAGCAGAATTAATGGCACTTGGAGTAAAGTTTCCTGTCATTTAGACCGAATCAAGCCCTTGAAGTGAGGGGAAACGGCAGAATCGATAGTTTAAGCCGTCATCGCGCTAAAAACGGCAGCGGGGCGCTGACCTAATCCATTATTCTTTTTGATATTCTCAAGGGAATCGTCCGTTAAATAAAAAAATGTCCTCGGCGCGAGTCGAACGCGCAACCTACTGCTCCGCAAGCAGGTGCTCTATCCATTAAGCTACGAGGACAAGGAGCGTGATTCTATCGCTTTTCACCGTTCGGGTCAAGGGAGAATTTCCACTGCCTCCATTTCTGGCTGAATATCTCCATTACCCCCCTCTCAATCACGGACGAGCATCCCTGCTTCCCCGGATCGAGGTGAAAAATCGTCTGCCATGCTTGGCTGGCCTTTGCCATTGCAAACATTGTTTCACGTGAAACGTATTTTCGTTTAACTTATAGGTTGATGAGTTGATTTCACATTCTTTCAAGTGCTCACAACTAGGACTCCTGAAGCTTCAGGCTCCCTGCTACCGGAATTCAAGATGTTTCACGTGAAACAAATAGATTTTGGTTGACGAGTTTATTTCATGGCCTCTAAATGATTCCACTTAGTACTGCTAAAGTCTAAAACTTCCTTGTACTGGAATTCTAGATGTTTCACGTGAAACATCATCCAATATTATTCATCGTCAAAGGTTGTTTAGGCTTATTCTTGGGGCAAACGATGGGTAATTTTGGTACTTTAAGCTGTCTCAGGCTCTTTTAA
>CAYMNM010000128.1:0-5141 GCA_964391795.1 uncultured Anaerolineaceae bacterium
AGTTACTTTATCTATGGTATGACGTCCTCGGAAGTGAGGGAGCAAAACACAGGGCAGAGGTCGAAGATTTTACCAAGATTGCCAAATCTGATGGGATTAATTTCCATGCTATGACATATCAGGAATTGATAAACATACTTGACAGAAATTATCGTGAGGAACATCCTGAGTACATAAAATACCTCACAGAGAGATACAACTAACCAAATTACTCGCATCAAAAGATTAACCAGCTCATTTTGAGCAGAGTTTTGCTTGAAGAAAAGACTCGCTCAGATTAGGAGAATTTTCAATCATGCAAGCCCCCAAAAAGTTTTCGCTCCTTCGGTCAATCTTGCGAACTCTTGGTTTATCTTCGACAGCCGTTGACAATATCATTGAAAGGGTCGATGACTTTCTATCTGAAAGTGATGGAAAACAAGCCGGTAAACCTGAATACCCTTATCATCTCCGAGATGATTTTCTCTCTCAAGCTGAACTAAGTTTTTACCTTGTCCTAAAACAAGCAGTCTCTGATAAGGCGTTAATTTGCACCAAAGTGGATCTTGGTGATTTATTCTACGTGAAGTCCTCTGACCCTAGTAAATTCAGAATTTACACCAATAAGATTGACCGCAAGCATGTTGACTATCTATTATGCGACTCGAAAACAGTTAAGCCTCTGTTGGGCATAGAACTGGATGATAAGAGTCATCAGAAAAGCGATAGACAGGCAAGGGATGAATTTGTCGAGAAGGTTTTCAAAGCGGCGAAACTTCCCTTACTCAGAATTCGGGTTCAACGATCGTATTCACTCTCTGAGTTGGAAACGCTTTTACAGCAGTATATCGGCGTAGATCAACTACAGACAACAAACCAGCCGGTCATCATTGAAAAAGAAAACACCACTCCCCTTTGTCCAAAATGTGGCACCCCGATGGTGTTGAGAACGGCGAAACAAGGATCAAATCAAGGCGGGCAATTTTGGGGTTGCCCTGATTACCCGCGCTGTCGTGGCATACTCAAATATGAAGCCCAGGTTGTTTCATAACTGGGTGAATTGGATTATTTGATGAAATTGTTGTCAAAGATGATGCGGTACCTAAGATTAGGTGCGGCCTATTACCAAGAAAACAAACAGTAAAGAGGTGGGATGTGCAATTTTTAAAAAATTTCCTTCGAAATCTTGTTTGGCTCATCATTATGGGTGTTGTAATATATCTGATCTTCCCTGATATCATGAAACAGGTTTATAGTGTGTTCGGACAGTTGTTTGGCCCCTTAGCGATTTTAATGATTATCGTCGCAGCACTTCCTCGAAGAAGATCAAGATATTAGTAGTCAAACCGCGATTCAATTCTTTTTCATACCATCAATTATTTTTTATAACATGTTTTAGCATCGTTTTAGTTCCAATATTCAAACTATGCCAATACGCCGGCCGAAGGGTATAATCTCTCCAGACGCACTGCTTTTAGCATATCAAGACAGGGAGAATCGTATGGATTACCAGTATTATGTAGGTTGTGATTTAGGCGGCACCAACATCAAGGCTGGGCTGGTGGATATGAGCACCGGCAAGGTGGTGGCCACCAAAGGCGCGCCTACCCGCTCCCACGAAGGGCCTGAGAAGGTCATCAAGCGCATCGGCAAGACCATCCAACAGCTGGTTTCAGAAAACAAATATTCCTGGGAGGATATCGGCGGGGTGGGCGTCTCTGCCCCTGGCCGCCTGGACCTTGAAAAAGGTGAAACGGTCTTTATGACCAATCTGCCGACCCACTGGATTAACATTCCCCTGGCCGCCAAACTGGAAGCCATTCTCAACAAGCCTGTTTACCTGCTCAATGACGTACGCGCCATCACTTACGGCGAGTGGGCCTTTGGCGCTGGCCGCGGCGTGGATTGCATGCTCTGTTTTGCCATTGGCACCGGCATTGGCGGCGGCGTGGTGATCAACAATCAGCTCGTCCTCAACCAGGGCGGCAGCACCGGAGAGCTTGGCCACATCGTCATCGATGTCAACGGCCCGCCTTGCGGCTGCGGCGACCACGGCTGCGTTGAAACCTTTGCCTCTGGCCCGGCCATTGCGGCTTTGGGCCTCAAGCGCGTGGTTCAGGGCCAGGCAACAGCCATTGGCGAAATGGCGGAGTACGATCTGAACAAAATTACCCCGCACCTCATTGCCAAGGCAGCTGAAGCTGGCGACCCGATTGCCCAGGAAATTTGGGAGACCGTGGGTGAGTATATGGGGGTGGCAATCCTGAACGCGGCTTTAGTCATCGGCCCCAAAAAAGTGGTTGTCACGGGTGGGGTGGCTGCCGCGGGAGATCTGCTGCTAATGCCCATCCGCCGCACCTTGAAAGAACGCATGACGGTGATGCCCGCAGATCAAATTGAAGTTGTACGTGGCGAACTGGGCGATGAAGCCGGCATGATTGGGATGGCCGTTTGGGCTGCAAAAGGCGGACGCCTGAATAACCCGTAAAGTTCGGCAGCAACAAGTCAATATTTTGTCGGCGGAGATTGTTAAAAACTTTGTACTAAGCCTCACGATTGATTTTTACATCCAATTCAGGTGTTATATTTGGGTCACTCTTGACTATTTATTACTCTGCGACGAAACAACTGCTTCGATTCGCGAAAGGATTATGACATGCTCGATTACGCCTTGTTTGCGGGAGGTTGTTTCTGGGGGGTGGAAGCTGCTTTCCGAGCGACGCCTGGCGTCTCTTTTACCAAGGTAGGTTATGCCGGTGGCAACACTGTTGACCCAACCTATAAAGATGTTTGCCGTGATTTGACTGGCCACGCCGAGACAGTGCTTGTTATTTATGATCCTGCCGTTATCAGCTACAAAGCGCTTCTTGAAACCTTTTTCAGCATCAACGAAGGCAGCTGTGCCTGCGATGAGATGGGTAGTTTTGGTTCGCAATACCGTTCCATCATCTTCTATAACGATGCTGAACAGAAAAAAATAGCCGAAGACCTGATCGATTTTCTCAATAAGTCAAAGGTCTATGAGTCTCCCATCTCAACTGAGCTTGTTATGACGAAAAACTTCTATCTTGCTGAAGATTATCATCAGCAGTATTACGAAAAACACGGTTTGGTAGGCCAACCCTGCTAAGACAAAATCGGGAGCTTATTTAGCTCCCGATAAGGTTTATAATTCCCGTATGACTAATGAACTGAATACACACCCTGAAAAACGCATTGCCGTCTTAATTGACGGCGACAATGCGCAATCTTCCCTTATGGAACAAATGGTCCTTGAGGCCAGCCGTTTTGGCAACGCCACGATCCGCCGGGTTTACGGCGACTGGACTACCGCCAATATGAAATCCTGGAAGGACATTCTCAATTCTTACGCCTTCCAGCCCATCCAACAATTCCGCTATACAGTGGGTAAAAACGCCACAGATTCCGCCATGATCATCGACGCGATGGACATTCTACATAAGCAGGAAGTGGACGGATTTTGCCTTGTTTCAAGCGACAGCGACTACACCCGCCTGGCCACCCGCATCCGCGAAAGCGGTAAGCAAGTTGTGGGCATCGGCCGCCGCCTGACCCCCAAGGCCTTTGTTTCTGCCTGCGATGTTTTTATCTACACCGAAAACCTTGAGCAACCCAAGAAACAAAAAAAGGTGAGTACTGAAAAACAACAAAAAACTGTTGTACTTACTGACCAGGAACGCGAACTCATTGACCACATCAATCAGGCCATTGATGTTGTGGGGACTGATGAAGATGATTGGTGCGCGCTTTCGGAAGTGGGTACAGCTCTGCGCCGCATCGACCCCAGCTTTGACCCCCGCACCTACGGCGCACGGCAGCTTGCCACCCTCGTAAGGGCTAAAAGCGACCATTTTGAGCTCAAAAAAGTGCCCGGTAAGTCCATCATTCTGATCCGTTCAAAGACACAGGAATAACGAATACCGAAAAATAATTATTTAGATAACAGGCTACACAACTGGTGTAGCCTGTTTGAATATTAGCACTTGACATTTGCAGCAAATACATGTACAGTAATACTGTACCTAAGGAGTGACTATGGCAATTTACACAACTTATACCAACGCGCGCTCGTCATTAGCGTCATTACTCAATAAAGTGAGTGATCATCGCGAAGTCGTCATCGTCTCACGGCGTGGCAAAGAAGACGTGGCCTTGATTGCAAGTTCTGAACTGGAAAGCTTGTTGGAGACGGCTTATTTATTGCGCTCACCTGCCAACGCCAGGCGGCTCAATTCAGCATTGACCAGGGCCCTTAGTGATATTGAACCGCCGATGGCCTTGAAGGAATTAAGCGAAAAAATAAAGCTTAGCGATGGCTAGCCGTTCCTTAATTTTCCAACCTGAGTTTTTGGAGGATCTTACTTTTTGGGTTGAAAACGACCGAAAAGTTGCAATACGGTGCCTCAAAATAATTGAAGCAATTTCAAGAGACCCTTTTGAAGGCATCGCCAAGCCTGAACCTTTGCGATATCTTTACGAAGGTTGTTGGTCTCGCAGGCTAACCCAGGAACATCGTCTCGTCTATCTTGTGCGAGAGAAAAGCATCGATTTTCTGCAGTGCCGTTACCACTATCAATAATCTAGGATCAAAAACAGTCTTCCGGAATCCGACCGAGAAAGTAGTAATTGACAAAAAAGCCGTCTTAATGGTTTTTTTGAAAATTCAATTAGTTAAAAAATGACCAATACCGGCTAATCGTTAGGCGGGTAACCGGTGATCTTCTGGATTTCGTCATAAAGCCCATGCAGACGGCTGTACATCTTGAGGTAAACGCGTTCGTATAGCTCATTGTAGAGCCGCGCGTTGGCAGGGATGGGTTCGAAGGTATCCGAAACGCGGGTCATGGCCTTCACCGCGCTGTCAAAACTCGGGTGCAAGCCCAGGCCAACGGCTAAATCCATGGCAGCTCCCAAACCGGAAGCCTCATAAACGTGCGGCCTGGAAGCCGGCAGGTTAAAGATGTCCGCGGTCAGTTGCATGGCGCCAGCGGATTGCGAGCCGCCCCCAGCCACCCGCACTTCTGAAATGGGAATGTGGCTGCGTTTGGTAGTGCGGTCTGCGCCTTCGCGCAGCGCGTAGGCCAGGCCTTCGAGGATGGAGCGGTAAAAGTAAGCCCTGGTGTGCACGTCTCCGAAGCCAA
>CAYMNM010000129.1:0-5127 GCA_964391795.1 uncultured Anaerolineaceae bacterium
TTGTGTACTTCCGGCATTTGCGACCAGGTAACGCCGCATTCCAGGGTGTCTATCAGCACGCCAAAATCCATCAGATCTTCGCGCATGTATGGGTCTGTAAAACGCCCCTTCTCCCAGGCTTCAGTCACTTTGGCAAAGGTCAGCTCAAAGGCGCCGTATCGTTTGAAAATTCGGCGCATTTTGTGGTCGATGTTGATTGAGAAACCCAGTTCTCCATCCGTGAAGCCCAACATCAGGCATTTTTGCATGGGTTTGTAACCGAGGCGCTTGAGGATGGCATCGGCGGGTGAGTCGGCGATGTGATAAAGATGCATCATTACATCCGTTTCTTCAGGGTCAGAAATCCTGAAAACTGAAGGGAAGCCAAACTCGCCCTGCATCACCTCGCGGCTGGCGGCCATGGCATCTTCCCAGTTCTTGAACATGTAACTGAAGCGTTTGCGGTTCTCGGGCATCAGGCGGCTCAAGCGTAGGGTGACCTCAGTGAGGATGCCAAAAGACCCTTCGCCGCCCATCATCACCTGGTCGAAGTCCGGCCCAGTTGCAGCGGCTGGTTGCGGGCAGGTCTGCAGGGTGCCGTTGGGGGTCAGATACTGTTGGGCGATGACCATGTCTTCGATTTTGCCGTAATAGGTGGAGTTTTGACCGGCTCCGCGGGTGACAACCCAACCACCCACGCTGGAATACTCGAAGGACTGCGGAAAATGCCCCAGGGTGTATTTGCGCTTGGCGCCCAATTCTTTGGGGGCGCGGTTCAGGATGTGTTCCAGGCAGGGGCCTGACATGCCGGCCTGCACGGTGATGGTTTGGTCAATTTCATTGAAGCTGACCACCTTATTCATATGCCGGCTCATGTCCAGGCTGATGCTGCCGCCAAGGGTGGCTTCCATACCCCGGGTTACCGTTGAACCGCCCCCAAATATGTAAAGCGGGATCTTATATTCATTCGCATAGGCAATAATTTTTCGGACATCTTCGTTGTTGCGGGGGGCTACAACCGCGTCTGCGATATTCTCAATCAGCTTGCGGCGTAATCTGAGCGCGTCCAGCATACCTTTACCGTAGGAGCGCTTGATGCGTTCGTAGGTGTCAGTGCGTACATTTTCCGCGCCGACAATTTTGGTCAGGGCTGCCAAATGTTCGGGGTCAAGCTTGCAGGGCACCGTGTCTTCAATTGTTTCCAAGGAGAGGTT
The DNA here is from genome assembly GCA_964391795.1 of uncultured Anaerolineaceae bacterium. GTDB lineage: Bacteria > Chloroflexota > Anaerolineae > Anaerolineales > Anaerolineaceae > Mesolinea. Next base: position 1,194 of record CAYMNM010000129.1, read on the forward strand.
TTGAGCTTTGCTCAGCCAGGCTTCGTCCAAACCAAACTCGTCCATGACCAGTTTGACCAGACCGCTGTTGGGGTGCTTGATGCCTTCCGGATCGCCCCATTTGATCAGGGAACGGAAACTGCCATCCGGTGTGCGCTCCTCATACCAGCCTGGAATAAATTTGTTCTTTTCTGCCATGACTATCCTTTCTGACTGCCTTGCGGGTTTGGGCTGTAATAGTTTTGGTAGATTTGATTATACCTTTCAGCTTCGACATTCCATTTTTTCACGTCCCATCCCAGGCTTGCTTCAAGAATTGCCTTCACACGCGGCAATTCAGCTTTTGCGGCTTCTGGCAGCAGTAGCCCAAGACGCACACGCCTGAGCAGTAAATCGTCCAGATGTTCCACGTAGCCAAATTGCGCGGCGTGCTTGATCTCTGCCCAGATATTGGGCAGACCAGCAACATGCTCGAAGTCTTCCGGTTTAGCATCGGCAAAAATCTCTGGTAGCTTAGCCCCGTAGCGGCCACTAAGATAGTGGAAATCAGGCTCATCAATGCTACTCTGCTTGCTGAATTCTGGTAATTTATTAAACCAGGTTCCCATGGGCTTGGTTATCCTGCCTAAAGCACGCTCAATGACAGCCATTGCATCCTCAGCCATAACGCGGAAGATGGTTAGTTTGCCGCCTGTTATGGTGATGAGCCCGTTTTCTTCAAAGACCGCGTGCCTGCGGGATTCTCCTGAAGGGTTATCCGCCCCGCCGTGGATAATTGGTCTGACCCCAGCGAAACTGGAAATGATATCTTCAGGCTTGAGCTGCACACTGGGGAAGTTTTCATTGGCCGCCTTGAGAATGTAAGCCGTTTCTTCCTCGCTGCAGTAGGGCTGCTCGTCGTTAAGCCCTGCCTTGTGATCAAGGTCAGTAGTGCCGATGATGGTTGTGCCTTCCCAGGGAATGGCAAACATTGCTCGGTGGTCAACAGGGTGCATGATGGTGACCGCCGTGGGGATTGGCAAGCTTCTTCGCTCGAAAACCAGGTGCGAGCCACGCAGCGGTCGCATGCGGCCTTCACCCTTTACTTGCGCACGGAGTTCATCACTCCATGGGCCGGTAGCATTTACCACCACGCTGGCCTGCAACTCCTGGCTGCCAAGGCCTTGCCCGGATTGGTCTTCAACCAGCACCCCCCGCACCTGGCCGTCGGAGGTCTTTAGCAGCGCGCTCGCCCGGCAATAGTTGAGGGCTGTACCGCCATCGGCTACGCTCTCATGGATCAGGCGGTTGACCAGCATGCAGTCATCCACCGCGGCATCGTAGTAGAGAAAGGCGCCTTTCAACCATTCGCTTTGCATTTCCGGGATAGTTTTTAAGACATTGCGGCGTGAGACCGCATGATGTGCCCATTTAGGTGCCATCAGGTCATAAATCGTAACACCCAGAGCTACTTCAGCGCGTAAGCCTTTTTTACTTGAGAATGGAAGCATGAAAGGCAGTGGCGTTACCAAATCCGGGGCATTCTTGAGAAGCCACTCACGCTCGCGAACGGACTCGCGTGTGATATCCCATTGCTTGTTTTTGAGATATCTGAACCCGCCGTGTACCAATTTGGACGAGCGGCTGGAAGTGCCGCTGGAAAAGTCGTTTGCCTCCACCAGCAGCGTTTCCAAACCTCCGGTAACTGCTCTGCGCAGTAGAGCGCCGCCGGTAATGCCACCGCCGATGATGATCAGGTCCCAGTGTTTATTCAGCGAATTCCAGATTGATTTTCTCCAATTATTTTCCATACTTTACCCTTTTATTTCCTGGCTTTCTACCCAGATGCGGACGCTACGCAGCATAACCGCCCTTACTATTGCTTCCAATTGGTCGCCGTCACCTTGCCTGGCTGCTTCCAGACTGGATCGATAAAACTCCCGAGAGACTTCTCTGGCAGACTCGCTGCTAAAGTACTGCAATCCGCTCTGGACAGACATTTTGCGGAAGTTGTTATGCAACAAGGGGTAAATGACGTTTTCTGATAGTTTGGCCAGGTGTTGATGCATGGCCTGATCGGCTTTGGCATAGGCCAATGGCGTGTCTTCCAGATTTTGCAGGGAGACGAAGAGATCAATTGTCTCCTCTTGGTGCATACTCAGGGCGCGTTTGGCGTAAAGAGGCGCGATGGCCGCTCGTAAGTGAAGCAAGTCTGGGATGAAACACTCTGGCAATTTGTCTGGGCGTTCGGATAGAGCTTTAAGAATGAGCAGATTACCCTCCTGCCAGTAATCGCAAACCCGGGTGGACTTGCCGTGATGGATTTCGATCCAGCCCTCGCGTGAAAGGCGCTGTAAGGCTTCGCGCAGGGTAGGGCGGGTGACCCCCAGTTGGGTGGCAAGTTCGCGTTCAGGCGGCAAGTTAGAGTTGATGGGGAAGCTGCCATCCAGGATGGCATCCAGCAGGCGGTTTTCTGCCAGATCTGCTGGTTTGGGTGAAGGCGTCCACTCAAGCATTGAAATCTCCTCACCGGTATTGGTAAGAGGTCATACCAGTTAAGAAGATTTTACTTAGCTTTAAGGAATTTGCATAGGTATTTAGTTGCGGTTCTAAACTTAAGTCCCACGTTTAAATGGAATGAGACGACAGGTGTAGAAAACGACGAGAACGCAATCTAAGAGAAAGTTTTAATCTGCTGTTTTTGATTGATTCAGTTAATTCTAAGCTTTTGTGTAGATGGCGATTGCATCCCTAAGCAATTGCGCGGTACCTTCGCCAAACTTTTCGTCGTAAAACGCGGTAAAGCGCGGGTCTGAGACGTACATTTCAGCAAGACCGAGGTGGGCTTCTTTTGAATAAGTGCCATCTTTCCAGAACATGCATAGCCATTCTCTGTGTAGTTTGGCGGCTTCCTGGGCTGCCTCACAGGCAGGATCATGCTTGGTCATGGCTACTTGCAAGAGCTCAAAAATCTGCGCGGAGAGGGATTCCTGCTTTTCCCACTGCGCCTGGCTCATGCCCGCCAACTGTTGATTAGAGGCTTCAACCACACGCTCACCATATTTTTTGTTGACCTCAGCGCCGTATTTTTGAGTATTTTCGCTGATGAGCTTTCGCTTAAAACCCTCAAACTTTTCTTTGTCTGACATGTGTTTTCCTTCCTTCATGGCCTTGATTGTCATTTTCACATTCTTAATCAAGGCATCAATTTGTTCTCTTTTATTTTGCAGTGCCAGCAGATGGTCTTCAAGAGATTTTTCAGGATTAAAACCTGGATTATCCAGAATGGTTTTGATCTCTTCGAGGGCCAAACCAAGCTCGCGATAGAAGAGAATCTGCTGCAGTTTATCCACCTCTGCCAGGCCGTAAAGGCGATAGCCATTGCTCTCCGTTTTTTCGGGGGTTAGGAGGCCGATCTGATCATAGTAGCGCAAGGTTCGCGCGCTCAAGCCCGATAATTTTGCCAGTTGGTTTACTTTGTATTGCATTGGTTAACCTCTGGATTCAGTATAAACCTTTACGTAACGTCAATGTCAAGAGAAAAAATGAAATTGTTTGGTAATGGAGTAAAAGTTGGCAGATTTAACCTGGTAGAAAAAAAAGACCGTCTCCACCGATGCTTTTCGGCTTCAGTGACGGTCTTTATGAGGCGGGGAGGGAGAGATTCGAACTCTCGGTTGGGTATTACCCCAACAACCACTTAGCAGGCGGCCCCATTCGTCCACTCTGGCACCTCCCCGGGTCTACAGGATTATACCTGAGCGGAGGAAGTGGGATTCGAACCCACGATAGGTTTCCCTATACCTGTTTTCAAGACAGGCGCCTTGAGCCGCTCGGCCATCCCTCCGTAGAGGCGGAATTCTATCATAGATGGAGGGTTTTTTACAAGTTTAAATTGGCCGGCTGTTGTTAGTCAGCGAATATGTTATCTCTGTTAATTATTGGTCATCCTCGATATTTGGTCATACCGAGCTCA
>CAYMNM010000130.1:0-5124 GCA_964391795.1 uncultured Anaerolineaceae bacterium
GTCTGCCGAATGGCCTTCCCATCCCGCAGCCAAACTTCGGACCACTGCACGCCCTGATCCATATTGTTGTAAGAATAAAAACCAATCACCTTGATCAGTGGGTTTTCAAAGACCTTTTCCGGTTCAACAGGTTGATAATCTTCATCTGCTTCCGTCGCGAAAACCAGGGAACTAAAAACCATATTCGGATTTGGCGTAACCAATGAGACAAACTGAGTTGCCAAATTTTCTGGAATAGCCGGTGTGTTGGTGATGGAAGGCGTATATGTTAGCGTAGGAGTAAGTGTGATAGTTGGCGTGAGTGTGATGGTAGGTGTTAGCGTAATAGTAGGCGTCAACGAAGGGGTCAGCGAAGGTGGAAAAACTTGGTAAGCCAGGCGTTCTCCCCAGCGCAGGTTTGTATATGCGAATCCTCCAAAAAGCGTCGCCACCAACAAAAGGGCAATCCCTTTTTCAAACAGATGCCGCCTCTTAAAGTAAAAAGGAATCTTACGGCTACTGCGGATGGCTTTAAGCGCGCTGGAAATTGCCCAGATGGCCGCAAAGGTAGCCAAAATGCTGAGCATAATAATCGTGGAATGAACATCAATTCGCATGGATACTATTTGAAATTATAGCAGTGATGCGCTTTACACTGACCAAGGGTACTATCCCCAAAATTTTTGTTCGTTAAATTCGTAAGATCGTCGTTACCGCTGTCGCCCCGGTTCCTCCCAATGCTTGAATCATGCCTATCTTCGCGCCCTTTACTTGGCAATCACCAGCTTCACCCCTCAGCTGGAGCACAGCTTCATAAGCCTGGTAGACACCATTAGCCGCCAAAGGAAAGCCCCTGGCCTTGCAACCACCCATGGTTTGGCAAGGTAATGAACCTGTCCGGCTCAATTCGCCATCCCGGGCCAGTTTCCAGGCTTCACCGCGACGAGCAAAACCTGCCGCCTCCAATGAAAGCAAGGCATGCAAGGTGGTGGCATCCTGGTACTCAAAAAAATCCAAATCTGCCACAGAAATGCCTGCTTTTTCACACGCAGCCTGTACCGAAACTGCGGCTGGCTCAAAGAAAAGTGGGTCCGGCCGGTCATGCAAGGCCAACCTACCGGCTGTCAGGCTACTAGCCGAAACCTTTACGGCGGTGCCGCGCTGTTTTGCGGGAAGTAAATCTGCCCTTGTCAGCAACAGTGCAGCCGCTCCATCCGCGTAAGGAGCTACATCAAAAAGATTCATCGGTTCGGCAACTACCCCCACTTTGGCATATGTTTCAATGCTGATGGCTTTCCGGTACATGGCAAGCGGGTTCCCAACCCCATTTGCGTGTGCCAGCATGGCAAAGGCTGATAAAGCAGCCCTATCCACCTGATATTCGTGCAAATAGCGCTGCAGCAACAGCGCTGCCTGGGCATTTAAGGTCATCCCAGTTTCAGACTCAAAATCCGCGTCCAAAATGCGTGCCAGCATGGTTTCCAGCTCAGCATCCACATTATCGCTCACCTTTTCAACCCCAACGACAAGCGCGGTATCCACAAACCCCGAGCGGATGGCCTGTACGGCCTGGTACAATGCCGCCGCGCCACCTGCCTCTGCGGCCTCTGTGGTAATACCTTCTGCCCCATTCAAATTGGCATATTCAGAGATCAGGGACCCCAAATTTGCCTGGTGGCTGATGCCTGAGGCTAACATATTCCCCACAAATAATGCCTGAGGTTCCAGTTCGGGGGCTTCTTGCCTTGCTCGCAAGATGGCCTGTACTGCCAGATTGCGCAGCGAAAGATCAAAGTGGTAACCCACGGGTAAGGCACCGATCCCTGCGATGACAACTTCAGGGCTTTGCATTATTTGACAACAATCTCACCGCGGTAGCGGGCATAGGTAGCGTAGTCGATTTCAACCCGTCGGGCAATATAATCCTGCGTTTGTTTGGCCAGCCTCTGGCGTTCTTTCAGCAGTTCCGTTGTTTCCAACGCGAAAGCATCCGAGCCCGCCCCAGAACCGTAGGAGACCATCAGGATTCTTTGTCCAGGTTCTGCTACATCCAGGATGGCCGTCAAACCAATCATTGCCGCGCCGGAGTAGGTGTTGCCAATCATCGGTGAAAGTAAACCCGTCTTGAGTTGTTCGGGACTGAAACCAAGTTCCTTGCCAATACGCTGTGGAAATTTGGTATTTGGCTGGTGGAAAACAGCGTAGTCAAAATCTGCGGCTTTGAGCCCAGTTTCCTGCATCATCCTGCGAGCCGCGCTGCCAACATGTTCAAAATAGGCCGGTTCCCCGGTGAAGCGCTGTCCGTGTTCAGGGTAGACCGCGTGCGCGCGTCGCCAGAAATCTGGCGTGTCATCCACGAAAGAATAAGCCGCCTCAATCCGCGCCAAGGCTTCTTCTGCCGGCCCGATAATGTAGGCAGCCCCGCCACAAGATGCGGTGTACTCCAGCGCGTCGCCGGGCTTGCCTTGGGCGGTATCCATACCGATGGCCATGGCGTAATCTCCCATTTCAGAACCAACCATGCCCATACCAGCCACAAAGGCCTCTGTCCCTGCCTTACAGGCAAATTCCCAATCCCCAGCGGAAATATTCTTGGAGGCGCCGATGGCCTCCGCCACAACCGTGCCGCTGGGTTTGACGGCATAGGGATGCGACTCGCTGCCCACCCAGACCGCCCGCAGCCTCTGCGGGTCCAGTTGGGCACGAGCCAGCGCGTTGCGTGCCGCCTCGATGGACATGGTAATCACGTCTTCATCCAGGCCAGCCACAGCTTTTTCAATGATGGGCAAGCCCTCATCACTGGCCCCCCAAACCCGGGCTACTTCGCGGGCAGGCAAGCGGTACGTGGGCACATACGCACCGTAACCTACAATGCCAACGGCTCGTTTGGGTTTTAGTAAAAGACCTTTGTTCTGCAAGGATTCCTTCGCCTGCAGGTTATCTTCAAGTTCCGGCCGCTGGGCCGCTGCTTGGAATTCGCTCATCATTTTCTCCAGCTTTCCAAAATTTCCTTTGCGCGCGATGCGCGGATCTCATTTTCGATTAACAACTGTGCGACCAGCCCCTCAACCTCGTCCGGTGCCGCTCCCACCGCGATGGCCACTTGTCGGGCATGCAAGGCCATATGGCCGAGCTGAATGCCTTCCGTCGCGAGCGCCCTGAGCGCCCCCAGGTTTTGTGCCAGGCCAACCGCGGCAATGATGCCACCCAACTCACGCACGTTTTCAATACCCATCAATTTCAGATTAGCCATCGCCGTCGGATGTACGCGCGTGGCTCCCCCGACTGTACCAATCGCCATGGGTAGTTCAATTTCGCCGACCAAGTTGCCGCCAGAACCTTTTTTCCAGTGGCTCAGGCTGCTATAGCGGCCTTTCCTCGCGGCAAAGGCGTGCGCGCCAGCTTCAACAGCCCGCCAGTCATTGCCTGTGGCCATCACTACCGCGTCAACCCCGTTCATTATGCCCTTGTTATGCGTAGCCGCCCGGTATGGGTCTATGGCCGCAAAAGCCCAGGCTTCGATGATGCCATCCCGCACCTGTTCGCCGCTGAAGTTAGCATAAGCCAAGGCTTCGAGCGGAATTTTACAACTGGCCTTTGCCAACCGCCGGTCTGCCAGGTTACTCAGAATGCGCAGGCCCACCTGCCCCCCGGTGATCTTCGCTACCGGCGCCGCCAAGGTTTCCATGATGCTGTTGACCATATTAGCCCCCATCGCGTCACAAACATCATAGATCAGGTGCAATACGATAAAAGGCCCCATCGGCGAGTGCTTAATCTGGTGGATCTCTAAACCTCTGGGCCCCCCGCCTCGCGCCACGTTTTTCAAGTTAGCTTGTCTGGCAAGCTCAAGCAATTCCTCTCTGCGTGTTTCCAGTGCCACAACGGCTGTTTCCAAATCCGGCAGGCGGCTCACCTGGAGTTGCCCGATCATCTCATTCCCTGTCATGGAAGCTGTAAAACCACCCCCAGCCATGGCTAGCTTGGCGGCCAAAGAAGCCGCGGCCACCACAGATGGCTCTTCGGTAACCATGGGAATAAGCACTTTGCGCCCATTAACCACAAAGTTTTGGGCAATCCCTATCGGCAGGCTGTAGACCCCCACAGCGCTCTCAATCATCATTGCCGCCGTGGAAACCGACAATCCACCTCCAGTTGAGTAAGCAGCCAAATCTTCCGCTGTAAGCGCCGTATTTTCTTTCAAATGAGCCAACCTCTCCGCCACATCCATGTCGCGGAATTTTTTGGCCTTGCCTGGCGCCTTTGCGTTTTGCATGCTTGCCTTTATACCTTCCTGGGTCTCTAAAAAACTATCAGTTATTTAATATTATCAGTATCTGTTGCCTGAAAGTCGAAAAAGTTTGTGCCACGGATTGGAATTTGACATTCTTCTCTTGTATACTCCCTGCAATGGAGGCGCTTTATGGATCTTGAAGAAAACACACTGGTTTACGATACGCTGATTATTGGGGGTGGCCCGGCAGGGGCTACTGCAGGTATTTATGCTGCCAGGGCTGGCCTTAAAACTGCCATCCTTGACCGCGGCCTTACCAGCGGAGCCTTGGCCATCACCCAAAAAATTGCCAACTACCCGGGTGTGGAAGGTGAAATCAGCGGTGCAACGCTGCTGCAGATCATGCGCCGCCAGGCTGAGCAATTTGGGGTCGTCTTTATTGACGATAAAGCCATAGGTACTGACTTAAAATCTGAGCCCAAGTTGGTATTTGGCAACCTAAATACCTACCAGGCCAAAACGCTCATCATTGCTACCGGCTCCATGGGCCGTAGCAACCTGCTTAAGGGTGAGGCCGAACTTCTCGGCAAAGGTGTCTCCTATTGTGCCATCTGTGACGCTGCTTTTTTTAAGAACAAAAACGTTTTTGTGGCTGGTTCCAGCGATGAAGCGGTTGAAGAAGCGCTCTATTTAGCCAATATTGTCAGCCAGGTTACCTTGCTTTGCCCCACCCCCGCTTTGCGTGCCTCCGAGTCCCTGGTCAGAGAATTAGAGTCCCAACCGAATCTCAAACTGGTTCTCGGGGCTGCCATAAAACAAATCTACGGTTCCGATCACGTGGAAGGGGTTAGGTATCTTGTGCGCAGTGAAGGTGAAAAAGACCTTCAGGCCAGCGGTGCCTTCCTGTATTT
>CAYMNM010000131.1:0-4925 GCA_964391795.1 uncultured Anaerolineaceae bacterium
TGCCAGATCGTGAAAAACTGGGCATGCCCTCCCACTTTGAGGCAGCCAAGGGCGCCTACATCGCCCGCGACTACAAACCTGGCCTGCCCCATTGCGGTGCTGTGATTGTTCAGGGCACCAGCGCCATGGCATCGGTGGTAAAAATTTTGCCGCAGTTGGACGAACAGAATATCAACGTTAAGGTCATTTGCGCCACCAGCCCACAGCTTTTTGCCCTCCAAAGCGAGGAATACCAGCGCAAGGTTATCAGCCTTGCGGACCAGATGGACTCTACCGTTATCACCACCCAAGCCCGCTGGTTGATGCACGATTGGCTCTACACCAAGGTTGCAGAGGATTACGCCCTCTCGTCGGATTGGGACAACCGCTGGCGCACAGGTGGCAGGCTGGAAGATGTCATCGATGAAGCCCACCTTTCCCCACAGTGGGTGCTGGAAGGCATCAAGCGCTTCGCCTCCGACCGCGAGGGGCGATTAGGCAGGTTGCGTGAAGGTTTGGCTGAAACCAATTAGCTCGATTGATCGTTTTTTTAGAGCAGAAGCGAACAAGAGCGTTGCATAATTAAATTACGCTAAACCAGGGCTTGGATTGCCCTGGTTTCTTGTTTGGGCGAACTGCCGGTAACCCTAATTACTCAGCAAAATTTTGAGAGAAGATCGGTAGAATGGTAAGATGAAGATAACAAACAGATGGAGAAGATGATGCAAACAGTTACCTTGAATAACGGGGTGCAAATGCCCCTGCTTGGCTTCGGAGTTTTTCAAATCTCGGATCTGGAAGAATGCGAACGCAGCGTGCTTGAGGCCATCAAGGCCGGCTACCGCCTAATCGATACAGCCGCGGGCTACGGCAATGAAGAAGCCGTCGGCCGGGCCATCCAGCGCAGCGGAGTACCGCGCGAGGAACTCTTCATCACCACCAAGCTTTGGGTTTCTGATGCCGGTTACGAGAGCGCACGAGCGGCTTTTGAGCGCTCCATGAAGCGCCTGCAGCTTGAAACCCTGGACCTTTACCTGATTCATCAGCCTTATGGGGACGTATACGGTTCCTGGCGCGCGATGGAAGAACTGTACAAGGAAGGCCGTGTGCGTGCGATCGGGGTCAGCAACTTTCACCCTGACCGTGTTCTGGATTTCATCCTTCACCACAAGGTTGTGCCCGCCGTCAACCAGATTGAAACCAATCCATTTCTCCAGCAGATTGAAACCCAGGCATTCCTGCAGGAAAACGGGGTGCAGATCGAATCGTGGGGGCCTTTTGCTGAGGGCAGAAACAACATTTTCCAAAACGAGCTGCTCAACGCGCTGGCCAGCAAATACCGCAAGAGTGTAGCCCAGATCATCTTGCGCTGGCTCACCCAGCGTGGCGTAGTGGCCATCCCCAAGTCAGTTCACAAGGAACGTATTGTCGAGAATTTTGACATTTTCGGTTTTGACCTCAGCGCTGATGACATGGCGGCAATCGCCACCCTCGATAAGAAGACCAGTAGCTTCTTCGACCATCGCGACCCGGCAACCGTCCGAAGATTCAGCGAGGCCAAACGCAACACTTAGGATTCTGGTAACCTTGTCCAAAACAGATAAAGGAAACAAGGAAACAGGGGCTACTGAGCAAAACTTGTTGTAATAACCGGCAAAAGAGGCAACAGGATCTTGAAACTGATGATAGATATGTTCTTGGCAGGTTGCGGTTAGACTTTAATCACAATTAATAAATGGACTCTCGGATGATCTCATCCAGGACCAGGGCAATGCTGCCCAGCAACGCGTCATCCAACCCGTTTTGGGAACGCATTAGCACCAGGTCCTTGCGTAAATCAGGAAGGCTGGTTTTTTGGAGGGTTCTTTCCATGCTTGGGCGCAACAAATCGAAGGCCTGCCCAACTGACCATCCAATAATAATCGCTTTGGGATTGATCATATTGATCGCATAACCGAGGCCAATCCCAAGTGCTTCACCAACCTCATCAAACACTTTTCGTGCAATGGGGTCACCCGCCTGGCCGCGTTGAATGATTTGTTCAAGCGTCAGATTGTCCACTTTAGAGAGCTCTTTGTATCGTTTGACAATAACCCTACGGCCTACTTTTGTTTCCAGGCATCCAATTCGACCGCAGCTACAAAGATCTCCTTTGGGATCAATCGTTATATGGCCAATTTCACCAGCATAACCGGAAGCCCCCCTAAACAGACGGCCTTTGGAAATGATGCCGCTGCCAACACCGATATCAATGCTCAGATAGATGAAATCTTCAATTTTCTTGCCCGCCCCAAAGTAATATTCGCTCAATGCCGAGGCGTTGGCATCATTTTCTACGTAAACTGGCACCTTGAAGAGGGCTTTCCATTTAGACTCCAGTGGTACGTCACGCCATTGCAGGTTCGGAGCAAAATGGATAAGGCGATTGTTGTAGTCCACCATTCCCCATACCGCTACCCCGATACCAAGCAGTGGCAGGTGCTGTGCATTGGCGACCTCAATGGCCTCGTGAATAAGCTTTTCAGCCTCTACAATATAGTCCACCCAGCTTGCGCCTTCATCGATGATTTTCCTGGTTCTCCAAATGGGGGTCGACAGAAAATCCGTCAACAGAATGGAAATGAAGTGCACGCCAATTTCCAGGCCGATGGCCGCACCACTTTTTGGGTTCAACGAAAGCAATACGCCTGGCCGGCCACGATCATTTTGCGAGGCCGAAATCTCGTGTACCAGGTTTTCATCAGAGAGCTCATCCACGATTCGTGAGATTGTGCTGCGGGTAAGGCCAGTTTGCTTGGCAAGCGTTGCCCGCGAGATAGCCCCCTGCAGGCGGAGCCTGTTTAATATTTGTGCCCGATTATGCTTCCGTGCCAGAGTCTGGTCCGCGCCCAATAATAAGGAAGTTTTCGGATGAGTATTCATTAACGCACTGGCCTGTCTGCATTATTTTGTATACTAATGTTTATATATATCAACATTTTTGGGTTTTCTCTCGTCCAGGACTGTTTTTACCTGTAATTATTATATCTCAATATTTTCTTGATTGCCAGAACAAGATTTTCTTGCCGGTAATTAACTCAATATTTGTTAACATATTGCCTATTTACCCGCTTTCCGTTAATCTTTGCATAAAATATTTGACAAAAAGGGTGCTATTTCATATAATGTTTGTTGCAAATGTATACTATATTGGTTGCGTCCCACTTACACAAAATCTCTCTCCGTGATCAGAACTTTGCGGAATGCAATGCATTCCCTACCCTCTTTATCAACCTACAGCTGGACAGATAAACCAGATACAACCCTTACAAAGGAACCCAAAGATATGAGCGAAATGTACAGCGGTCTCGAAAAAGTTCAGTACGAAGGGCCAAAAACCCGGAACAAGTTAGCATTCCAATATTACAATCCAGATGAAGTCATTCTCGGTAAAAAAATGCGTGAATATCTTAAGTTTGCCGTTTCTTACTGGCATACCTTAGGCGCTACGGGCGTGGATATGTTTGGTCCTGGCACCATGGATAAGGATTTTGGCGGCCACGAACCACTTGATATTGCATATCGCAAGGTGGATGCCTGTTTTGAATTGATGGACAAACTTTCCATTGACTATTATTGTTTCCATGACCGCGATATTGCCCCTGAAGGAGATACCCTTCAGGAAAGCAATCAGCGCCTGGAAGAAATTTCAGACTACATGCTCAAAAAACAAGCGCAGTCAGGCAAGAAATGCCTTTGGGGCACAGCCAACCTTTTCTCCAACCCCCGCTATATGCATGGGGCGGGAACAGCTCCCAACCTGGACGCCTTTGTGTTTGCTGCTGGTCAAATCCGCCAGAATATTGACGTCTGCCTTAAAGTCGGTGCTTCAGGTATCGTTTTTTGGGGTGGTCGTGAGGGTTATGAGACCCTTTTGAACACAAACTCTGCACTCGAACTTGATAATATGGCGCGACTGCTGCACCTGGCAGTGGATTATGCCCATTCCAAGGGTTACCAAGGCGATTTCTACATCGAGCCCAAGCCCAAAGAGCCCACCAAGCACCAGTACGACTTTGATGCTGCTACAACCATCAACTTCCTACGTAAGTATGATCTGATGAAGGATTTCAAACTCAATATTGAAGCCAATCACGCCACCCTGGCAGGTCACACCTTCCAGCATGAATTGCGGGTTGCCCGTGATAATGGTGTCTTTGGTTCCATTGATGCCAACCAGGGTGATACCCTGCTCGGTTGGGATACAGACCAGTTCCCCACCAATATTTACGATGCCACTCTTGGCATGTACGAAGTCATCAAGGCTGGTGGCTTTGTGAATGGTGGCTTAAACTTTGATGCAAAAGCCCGCCGTAGTAGCTTTACCCAGCAGGATGTCTTTTTGGCTTACATTGCAGGAATAGACACCTTCGCCCGCGGCTTGCGTGCCGCCAATGCCCTGATTGAAGATGGTCGTCTGGATAACTTCGTTGCTGAGCGCTATGCGAGCTGGAATACAGAGCTTGGTCAGCGCATCCAAAAAGGTCAGGTTTCCCTTGCGGACCTCTCCAAGCTTGCCCTCGAGATGGGCGAAGTGCGCACTAACACCAGCGGTTCACAGGAATATCTTGAAACCGTTCTGAATCAGGTCATCTTCACCCTCTGAAATCAGGAGAGCGAAACTTGAGCTATCTGCTTGGCATCGATATCGGTACGTCAGGAACCAAGACTATCCTGGTTAACTCTCTTGGCAATGAGCTTGCTTCAAGCACTGCTGAATACCCACTGTATCAGCGTCAAAACGGCTGGGCGGAACAAGAACCACTGGATTGGTGGCAAGCAACGGTCAAGACCTGCCGCGAAGTTCTTCTGAAAAGCGGCGTAAATCCAGGAAACAACATGGGTATTTTGCCCGACACCCATCACGCCAACATCGAAGAACTGGATGTTGTGGATGCCTACGTCAA
>CAYMNM010000132.1:0-4895 GCA_964391795.1 uncultured Anaerolineaceae bacterium
TGGATGGGCTTTGAACGCTTGCGCAAAGCCGGCTTGATAAACAAGACACCCCGCATTGTGGCTGTGCAGCCAAAGTTACTCAACCCGATAGTCCGTGCTATTGAAACAAGTGCCAGCGCGGTTGAAGAAGCCATTCCCAGCCAGCCCAGCCTGGCCGAAGGCCTTGCCATTGCCAAGCCGGTACGGTGGAAGCGCATCCTTGAAGCCATCCGTTCCAGCGGCGGCACGGCAGTGGATGTAAGCGAAGATGAGATTATCGATGGTCAGGGGCAACTGGCTCGTTTGGGACTTTACGCTGAACCCAGCAGCGCGGTAGTCTGGGCAGCCCTTATGAAAATCCGTCAAATTGCCAACCCAGAAGACGACTTCTTGTTACCATTAACCGGGAGTGGCCTGAAAGGCGCTCCGAAGATCTGAAAAAGGACGACAAGGACATAATGGAAAATATCATCGAACTCACCCGAGGTGTTCCTCCGACTAAAAGTTTTGCAGTGGACAAGCTTAGCATTTGCGCGCACGATGCTTTGGCTGGCTACCCTGACAAAATCCTGCAGTACTCCAAATCATTTGGCTTTTTGCCACTACGCGAGCGCCTGGCTGAAATTCACAACGCCAATAAAGACCAGATCATTATCGGCACTGGCTCATTGCAGGTGCTTGACCACCTGCTGCGCAGTTTCTCTGTCGGATCACTGCGCGTAGGTTTTGAAGAGCCCACCTACGACCGTACTGTTACACAACTCAAACGGGTTCAGGCAAATTTACTGCCCTGCGCGCTCAAACCGGAAGGTGTTGACCTTAGCCCGCTCAAACAAACGCTGGCCGAAGGCAAAAAGGTGGATTTCTTTTATGTGATTTCTGATTTTCAGAACCCCACCGGGTCAGTGATGCCACTTGAAAAACGCCAGGAACTTGTGGCTTTGGCACGCGAGCATCATTTCTATATTATCGAAGATCTACCTTATCGCAATTTGCGCTATAACGGCCAGAGCTTGCCATCTTGTTATGAACTGGCGCCAGATCTAACCTGCATGATGTCTTCGTTTAGCAAGTTGATTGCACCGGGGCTGCGCGTTGGTTACATGGTCCTGCCGCAAGAACTGGTTCAACGAACTGCTAAAGTGGCTGAAGATACTTACATCAACCCCAGCTACCTGGACCAGGCTTTGGTTTATGAATTCTGCA
Organism: uncultured Anaerolineaceae bacterium; assembly: GCA_964391795.1. Classification (GTDB taxonomy): domain Bacteria; phylum Chloroflexota; class Anaerolineae; order Anaerolineales; family Anaerolineaceae; genus Mesolinea. Next base: position 1,186 of record CAYMNM010000132.1, read on the forward strand.
CGCGCGGTTGGCTGGAAGAGCACCTGACTTTTTTGAAAGAACTTTATAGCCACCGCCGCGACGTGATGGCTGATGCCATGGACCAGCACCTCTCGGAATTGAGCAGTTGGACGCGCCCGGATGGAGGCTTCTTCATCGGCTCATTTGTAAAGCAAAGTGTGCAAGCGGACGTTTTGATACAGCACGCCTTAAAGCATGGCCTCAAACTGACGGATGGGCGCGGTTTTTATACTCAGGGCGGCGACCAGTTTGTGCGCTTGCCTTTCTGTGCCCTCGAAGATGATCAAATTAAAACGGGGATTGCCCGCTTGGCAGAAACGCTGAGAACCTATCCCGGCTAAAGGAACCTATGACACCAGATCTAACAGAACGCCAGACCAAAATTGAGGCTTACATCCAGTCCCACCGCCAGGAAATGCTGCAAGCTCTGCGGGATGCGGTAGAAATCAAAAGCCCAAGCGATTACAAAGAAGGCACCAACGCGGCAATCGCGTTTTTCCACTCGCTGATTCCGGAACTTGGCGCCAAGGCCAGCCGGCTTGATGGCGGGGTTTATGGGGATCACTTGCTGCTTGAATCGGAAAATAAGGTTGGTCCCTGCATCTTTTTTGTGGGTCACATCGACACGGTCTTTCCTGTTGGTACGGAATGGCCATTCAGCGTTAAGGAACCCAATGCCTATGGTCCGGGCGTAATTGACATGAAAAGCGGTGTGATCACATTGCTTTACGGCCTCAAGGCCTTGCAGGCCAGCGGCGGCATTCCATTTGCCTATAAAGTGCTCTTGAATACAGATGAAGAAATGGGTTCTCCCAATTCAAAGAACTACCTGCCTGAATTGGCAAAAGGGGTGGATTATGCCTTTATTTTTGAGCCCGCGCAGCCTGATGGCAGGGTGATTAATACCCGCAAGGGCATCGGAAAATTTGATGTCTACGTCACTGGCAAAGCAGCCCATGCGGGCAAGTCACCCGAAACGGGCATCAACGCAGTACTTGAAATGGCGCACCAGATAATTAATGCTGAAAGTCTGGCCAGGAAAGAACTGCTCACCACCATGAATGCTGGCTTTGTGGAAGGCGGCCAATCGGCCTTTATTGTGGCGCCTTCCGCCCATGCTGAAATAGAGAGTCGCATCGTTATCCCTGAGGAACAGAAACGCGTTGAAGCTGGAATGGCTGCACTGGCAGAGAGAACTTACGTGCCAGGCGCTACGGTGCGTGTGACTGGTGGCTTCCATCGGCCGCCTTTGGTTCGCCGGCCGGGTTCGGATGTGTTGGAGGCTGCTGTACTCAAGGCGGCTGAGATGATGGGCATAAAGATTGAATTTTCCATGAGCGGGGCCGCCTCGGATGGCAACAACCTGTCCGGTTTTGGCATCCCGGTTATTGATGGGATGGGGCCAGTTGGAGGGCGCGAACACAGCCACGATGAATACCTGGTACTGGAGACGCTCTACGAACGTACAAAACTTCTGGCGTTGGCTTTGCTGGCCCTGGTGGAAGGATAAACGGTTATTTTGATGGCAAATTCTGATGAAAATCCTTGTTCTGTAAAACTGCCTATTGGTGTTTTTGACGCTGGCCCTGGCGGGTTGGCGGTGGTTAAGTACATGATGGACCTTCTGCCGGCGGAAGACGTGCTTTATTTGGGCGATACGGCCAGGCAGCCATACGGGCCTCAGCCGGCCGAAAAAGTGCGCAGCAATACCATTGAATGTTGTACTTGGATGGCCAGGCAGGGGGTGAAAGCTATCCTGATTGGCTGTAATACGGCTTCAGTGGCGGCTTTGGAGGCTGTACGGCAGGAAATCAGGGATATCCCAATCCTGGGCATGATTGAACCTGGCGTGCGGGCAGCCTTACGCGTGCCCGGCTCTAAACGGATTGGTGTTTGGGGGACTGAACTGACGGTTGACTCACATGCTTACCAGAAAAAGCTTACCGGTTTAAACCCAGAAGCACAGGTAATTGAATCAGCACCGGTTACCTTACTGCGCCTGGCTGAATTAGGCCAGATTCAAGATAAGGCTCAGATCAAAGCCCTGGTTGAGGAGTACTTGCAGCCATTTGAGGCTCTTGAGATGGATTCATTGATTTTTGGCTGCACCGACCTTACTTGTGTGCGGCAGGAAACGGCGGAAGCCTTGGGCGATAAAGTGTCCATCATCGACCCGGCAGAAGAGGTTGTAGTCGAAATTAGGGACTGGTTAGATGCCCGTGCTTGTCTAAATCAGCAACAAGTTACTGAGCGCCAGTATCGAATTTGTATCAGTGGAAAGAACACTGAAAAATTTTCATCCTTTACACGTGAGTTTTTGGGGTTAGAATCATGTTCAGTTGAACAGGTGGTTATTAACTAAAAAAAAGAACCAAAACCTGCAAAGGGAGGGTCTGTGTTCATGGAATCAAAACTAAAAGTCGATTCTCTCCAACAGAGAGTCTATCAGCGTTTAAAGAACAATATTCTAACGAATAAGTATGCGCCCGGCATGCCAATGAATATTGACCAATTGGCAAACGACTTAGGAGTCAGTCAAACACCGGTTCGCGAAGCCCTGGCGATGCTCAAACATGATGGCCTGGTGGTTACAGACTATTACAAGACTCCGATTGTCTCAATGATCGAAGAGGAAAGTGTTTGCGAACTTTATGAAGTCCGCAAACTTCTGGAAGGTTACGCCATTGAAAAGGTGGGCCCGACTTTGACGGACGAAGATTATCAAGATCTGCACGCCATTCTGGCCTTGCCAGACACCTTGGCAAGCGCTGATGAACTGCAGGAATCACTTGCACAGGCAGACGTTCAATTTCATGGATACCTGGCTGCCAAAGTGAATAACAGCGCTTATTTTAGGATTTTTCAATCTGTAGATGATATGTCTTTGCGTATCCGTACGCTGGTGTTGGCGCAGACTGCGCGCAACATCAACATCTTGACCGATGAGCATTTTGCTGTTCTGGATGCCCTGGAGCAAAAGGATATAAAAAAGGCTGTGAAGCTGCTAAACAAGCACCTGGATAACGCTTGTGCCCGCACGCTCAAGGCAATCAGCCAACAATCAAAATAAATGAAGCCCGCGAGGGCTTTTTTTTATTTCACCACGACTTGTCGAAAAATAAGCTTTATGTAATCCAGTGAAAGTGTTTTTTGGGGTTGTTGGAGAATCAATCAAGAATCGCGATTCCCTGCAGAAGACCTGAATTTACCAACCCGTTGAGTAAAAGCCGAGATAATCATCCAAATTAGCCCGCCAATAGGCTGCATCGTGCGCTCCCTGGCCCAGATGCCAAAAATGGCTGATGCGATCGTTGTTGAGTACCTCGTCCATTTTAGTATTGGACCACAAGTAGTAATCATTTGCCCCGGCATCCAACCAAATGAGGGGACGCCTATCAATCTGTAGCGTGAGCATCTTCTGGGAAAACGCCACCATGTCGTCCAGCACCGCGGCATTGCTGTGCAAACCCAACTTGCTGAAATCTTGTGGATAGTTTGTAGCTGTGCGCAGAGTCCAGATAGCGCCGTAAGATAGGCCACCGAGAGCCTGATTGGCAGCACCTGTCTTGGTGCGGTAGTGGGCATCCACGTAAGCCACGAGAGTTTTGGCGATGGTTTGACTGATTGCTAAAAAATCGCCCTGCAGGTTGTAGATTCTGGGGGTGACCACCAGGAAGGGTGCCATGCCATCGGCAATTTTGCGGTCCATG
>CAYMNM010000133.1:0-4873 GCA_964391795.1 uncultured Anaerolineaceae bacterium
GTGGAATTACCCAGCTTATAACGGTTGCTGATACTATTAATGTATTGTTCTAAGGTCATTTTTAATGAAAGCTTGGTCAGTACGATTCCCCGAAAATACGGATTATCCAATAACTATTGACAAGTATTTGTATTACAGTTTTGAAAATAAAACTGTAGACTGATAAAAATCCATCACATTCTTCCTCTCCAAGTGCCACTTCCGGCACTTTCCTGCTTGTGTCCGTAATGCCTTTGTGGGATGAATTTGGGCTCTATCTCAGAGAAGATCTTGTTACCAACCGGTTTCAGAATTCCACATGAATATGGCCCTCCGGATTCAACCTGTTTGCTTATAGGATAAGCGTTCATCTTTTCAGCTTGGAAAATATCGAGCATCCTAAGAATGGCAGACAGGTTATTCGATGGCCTCAGCCAATCTCTTTCCCTGCCTTTATGAAGGATGTCAGGCATTCTGGGAGCATTTATCTTATGACACAGGGAATTGGCACAGTAATAATTGTGAATGTAAGATGCTCTGATTTGGTGTCAGGATGGATCCATACATTATAAATGGATATTCCGGACATTGTTGACCCCCCAATTCAGTTAAACTGGCATATTGCATTGTTTTCAACAGGTTAAACTTTAAATGCCGATATTGCTCTTAAGAAAAGTCAACAGTTTCAATTGTTATCTGCATTAATAGAGATACAGCCGTGTATATATTTACTTTAATCATAGTACAATTATAGTCCAATCCATTTTGTTTGTCAGATAAAGAAATGACAATAGCTCATCATGAAAAAACCTGCCCGATTGCTCAGACAGGTCCTTGTCAAAACTTATGTTTTTCAAAACGGTGCATCCCAAAGCTCCTCCACTTCTTTGGGTTTTCTCATGGCGTCAATCAGATCATTTCTGAGATCGGGATCGACATCCTTCAACCGGTCCTGGAAGATCTTTAGCGTGTCCAGATCAGGCTCATCCTTTTTGAATTTTGAGGAACCTGGGAACATCAGATTCCCTGCCAATCCTAAAATCGTCCGATCTCCTAAACTTATAAGCCTGTTACGGTGAAAATCTGCATTTCCTTTTTCTTCCATCATCTCTGAGTAATTAACCATCTTCGTATGGTATTCACGGTATCCTTGTTGGATCAGAGGTAGAGAGAACAGCGGATTTCCCGGTAGGTTTCTGGATGTCTCACCAATGATACCCTGAATCCTATCACGGTTGATCCCAAGGCATTCAAAAGCAAATGCGACTTCCTCAACCTCGCTCATTCTAGTCTCAAAACCGCTCTCCAGAAATTCATCCTCAACAAGATTGTCATTTTCATTTGCAAGTTCTACGGTTCCCTTTACCATCAAATTCCAGCCAACAGCACAGGCAAGGCGTCCGATCATCGCATCTGCCCGTAACGCAAAACCTTTTTCGTCAATTTGTCGCTGGGTTTCTTTCCTCTTTTCATTTTCCACTCTGTATCTTTCCAGAATCGGGGTGATAATGGGTTCCGGATTGTAGTTAGCTCTTATCACCTTCATCTGAAAAAGATCGCATTTAGCCTTCTTGAAATGATAGTCCAGACACGCTGTTTTCAACTTCGCTGAAATGTCATGGTTCCGAAGGCAGGTCCGGATTGACGTCGAATGCCCTGGCATGATTCTGTAGTCCTTATATTGCTCAAAGATACAGGAGGCACAGCTTCGTGTCTTTGGGTTCCAAAAGCACCGGCATTCGTGTTTCCGGCAGGTCTCTTTTGAGAGGTAGATCTTGGTGCAAAATGCACACTGAAAAGCATTAACTTTGATCATAAATGTGAATTTTAAAATGTTACTAATTATTATATTACTATATGTTGTTGTTTGAATATCCTTGCTTTTGAATAGATTAGCCTTTCCACGGTAACTTTTTTAGCAACTGTCTCATCTCCAAATTGATTATCTCCAAATTATTTTCTAAACTCAATAAGGTAGTTTCTCAAACGGTTTTTCGCTGAATCTTGTCATTTGCCCATTATCATATATCATTAAAGTACCCAATCCACCTTGTCTGTTTTTAGCTACTTTCATTTGGATCAAATTTTTATACCCGATTATATTATCGGTATTTGTGAATCCATCTTTTTCGGGTTTCCAGACTAAGAGAACTATGTCTGCATCCTGTTCAATTGATCCGCTTTCCCGTAAATGAGAGAGCCTCGGTTCATCAACGTCTCCTTGCCTGTTCAATTGACTTAAAAGAATGACGGGTATTTTTTCAGATAACGTCAACCTTTTCAATGCCCTGGAGATTTCTGCTACTTGTTGCTCCCTTATCTGACTTTTTGATACCTTTTCAGGCCTGATCAACTGTAAGTAGTCAATAATGACAATACCTTTGCCTGTCTTCCGCATCTTGTTCTTAACTATCCCGATTATTTTTGAAGCAGACAGATCGGGGTTGTCAAACCACAGTATCGGGAGTTTTTCAATGGTCCCGGCCGCCTTGTTCAATTTATTAAAGTCACTATCCAATAATTCACCGTCCCGGATAGCGGTTCTGGAAACATCAGAGATGCCAGACAAGCATATTTCTACCAGTTCATTCTTTATCATTTCCAAACTGAAGAAATAAACAGGGATGTTATATTGTGCCGCTGTCAAAGCAAAATGTAAAGCGATTGAGCTTTTCCCATGTCCTGGTCGGCCTCCGACAACTATCAACCGGCCTTTTCTCCAACCTCCCGAAATTCTGTCGAGGGATCTGAAACCGGTTGAAATCCCCGGGAGTTTACCGTCCCGAAAGTTCATTGTGCGGTTTTCTATTTCATTGAAAGTGTCTTTCAGGGTATCATACATTGTTGCACCCCTTTCATAGCCGGTAAAGGTGTTGATGACTTCAGATTCAAATAGAGTCCAAGAATCTATGATATCTTCAGCATCTCCGTTGTCGTAAGCGATTTTTTGAATTTTAGTGGCGGTAATTATTGCTTTGCGGAGCAGGTACTTTTCTGCTATGATTTGAGCATGATGCTCCAAATGTGCTGCACTGCCTACGTTCCTGGTCAGTTTTGAAATGTAAAGTGGTCCACCGATCTGATTAAGCTTCCCGGCATCTTTCAACGTCTGGACAACAGTAACGAGATCCACATTTTTTTGATTCCGGTGCATTTCGGCAATGGTTTCAAAAATTGTTTTATTCTCCTCCCGATAAAACATCTCAGGTCTCAGTAATCCAGATATTTTCGAATAGCTCTCTGATTCCAGAATTAAAGCTCCCAGAACGGAGTCTTCAGTTTCTATTGCCTGCGGTGGTATGTATCCTATATCATTCATAATTGTTCATTACTGTTAGGGAGTTTAAATATTTTTATTGGCATAATGGGATTGCCTTTTCTTGGATTTAATGATGGAAGTTCATTTTCCCAAGAACGGTTCCGTAAAAAAGTTGCAGGGTCTTTTCTGAATTGCTTGTCAGGGGTGGCAAGTTTGTACTTGGGAACGTACTCAAGGATCTGTTTAATTTCTGTTTCAAGAAGCCCATTCCATAATTTTAGTGCCTTCGACCTATCTACCTTCTTATCATATATATTCCAGAACTCGTCGAAGTATTTATTTTTTTCATTCTTACATTCTTTATTATTGTATACCTTGACTTGCTCCTCCACTTGGCCGTTATGTATGACCTGACCAGTTTTAGAACCCCTGATAACAGTAGGTTTCTGTTGTTCCTTCTGTGTGCCGTTAACTGTACCTTTCAGTTGTCCCTCACTTGTCCACTCTGTTGTCTCTTCATTTGCATAAGAACCTTGATAATCTCCCCAATTACAGATGGTTATAATCGACTTTCTGTTATCCCTTTTGTTGTTCAGCATCTCGTCCTTTTCCAACCTCTGAAGGAAAAAACGAGCCTTCTTACGTGTCCATCCCCAGCGATTAGCTAAGGTCTGGTCAGATGTGACAAGCTGTCCAGGTTGCAGATCATAAAATCCTCCCCGAAATATTCCTTTACTTGGTTTATACTCGGCTAACATCAACAAGTCAATCCATGCCTGACCCGGCGAAAATGGCTGAATATTCCAAAGCCAGTGGGTCGATATTTTCCGATATGTTTTTATAAATCCAGCCATCTTATTTATTTACTGACAAATAGTTATGGCATTGGTGGTAAGTACCGTGATATATCACAAACCAAAGCGATTCACGACGATTGTATGTACCGGATTCAATTGTAGTCACTCTTTTCTCTCCGGTCAATGGATTTTGTATAACCCTATGTGTATTGGGGGAACCAATAATTCGGTTCAGATACGACTGTTTCATAACTTGCCCTCCCTGTAATTTTGATGTTGGAAGATTGAGATTACTAATGCTGAATTGACCAAGGGAAAATTTGAAGAAATTCGATTAAGGAGATTCAGTGAAAATGTACATTTGGCATCTTTATCGACGATTTTTTCAAATTGTGTAACCGCAAAGGACTTGATATTTTGTTGCTTTTTTGTATCTTTGGATTGCATAATTAGGGGTCGGCTGTTGAGCTGGCCTTTTTCTTTTTCTATCATCGCCTTGCCCTTTCCATAAGTTTTGTGTCCATCCTTTGGGAAAATTCCGTTTTCGTTTCAATCTTGTTTGAAGTCATCCAAGCCACAATTTCATTATGTCGGAAAAACAATTTACCATCACGTTTAAAGTGAGGGATTTCACCTCGGCTTGTTTTAGCGTAGATTGAAGCCTTGGAATAGCCCGAAATTTCGATCAAGACATCCAGACCATAGATATCCGGAATTGACTTCTCAGAAGCATTGTTGGGAATTATCTTCTTGATCAATTCAACTAATTGCCCAGCCGTAAGATAGGACAAAGGAGTGTCATATGAAATCTCATTCTTGCTCATGATTCTTAGCCTTA
>CAYMNM010000134.1:0-4853 GCA_964391795.1 uncultured Anaerolineaceae bacterium
GGTCTCGACATCCGGCAAAGATGAAGCAAAACTGCCTTATCGTTGCCCTACAAAACCCAGGGAACGATGAAAATCGTTCCTTTTTATCCGTCATTGCGAGCGCACGCGCGGCAATCTGGTTTATATTGTTTTTTTCGTAGGGCCAGGATAAACGCTGTGCATCCTGGCCGATCTTTTCTCCTTGGCCTCCCCCTTGAGGGGGACCGCACAGCGAGGTTGAGGGGCGCCTTTTTACCAAAACACCCAACGCCTTGCTTTTTCCACTCCATCATTATAGAATATATGTGCTATTATAACGATTATCACGCACTTCGCAAGCCCAAAAAGCACAATAAACCGCTCCTTAACAACCGCATACAAGCAAAAATTTTGTAAAACGGCTGCAAATCTGCAAATCTGCAAATGTCGTTAAGAAAATCGGGCAGGGCAGCCCTTCGGGCTAGCCCGCGCCCCTACAATTACGCTCGCAATGACTGAAAAATCAGGGCCGGAGCGATTTTTATCTTTTTCTTTTCCCTCTTTCCGTAGGGCTAGGATAAACGCAGTGCATCCTGGCCGTTATTTAGAAAAAACCGGCAAGTATTCGGCAACATTCTATTTCTTTACAAGCCAAAACGCTCAATATCATGCTCTTTACCAACCGAATACCAATAAAAATTTTGTAAAACGGCTGCAAATCTGCAAATCTGCAAACGTCAGCTCCCTGCCCTGCCTTTGGTGGTGCAAAAATTGAACACTACACCCCTCACATGGTAAAATCCCCATTTGGTAAAGGAACACTAAATGGCAAAAAGACAGATCTTCGCATTCACCGCAATTGTCGGGCAAGAACGCATGATGCGCGCCCTCACCCTCAACGCAGTAGACCCGCGCATTGGGGGCGTTCTCATCCGCGGTGAGCGCGGCACGGCCAAATCCACCGCCGCCCGCGCCCTGGCTGCCCTGCTGCCAGAAGTGAAAGTGGTCACAGATTGCCGCTTCGGCTGCGACCCCGAAAGCCCCGCCACCTGGTGCACCGAGTGCCAGGAACGCGCCGCCAAATCCGGCGGCGTGCTGCCCGGTGAATTCAAGCCCACCCCCTTTGTAGACCTGCCTGTTTCAGCCACCGAAGACCGCGTGGTAGGCACCCTGGATATCGAAAAAGCCATCCGCAAAGGCGAACGCTCCTTCGAGCCCGGCGTTTTAGCAGCTGCCAACCGCGGCCTGCTCTACATCGACGAGGTCAACCTGCTGGACGACCACGTGGTAGACATTCTGCTGGATTCGGCCGCCATGGGCATGAACATCGTCGAGCGCGAAGGCATCTCCTTCCGCCACCCCGCGCGCTTCATCCTCGTTGGCACCATGAACCCTGAAGAAGGCGACCTGCGCCCTCAGCTTTTGGACCGCTTTGCCTTTTCGGTTGAAATCCGCGGCATCCTCGATAAACGCGACCGCGTAGAGATCATGCGCCGCAACCTGGCCTTTGAAAACGACTCCGCCGCCTTCCTTGAAGCCTGGCAGCCGCAAGAAAAAGCACTTTCCGCGCAAATCGATGCCGCCCGCAAGCTGGTGGATAAAGTAACCTACACCTCGCGCGATCTTCTGATGATCGCCGAGCTCACCTCCTCCATGGAAGTTGACGGCCACCGCGCCGACCTCGTCATCCTCAAGGGCGCGCGCGCCCAGGCAGCCCTCGACGGCCGCGCAAGCATCACCCCGCGCGATATTGCCATCGCCGCCGAACTCACCCTGCCGCACCGCATCAAATCGGGCCCCTTCCGCAGAAGCGATGTAGGCGCCGAGGCCCTGCAAGAGCACATCGACCAACTGCGCATGCAGTCTGTGCCCAGCGAGCCCGGCGAAGAGGCTGAAGATAGCGAAGAAGATAAAAAAAAAGCCCCACGGTAGACGATAACGACGAAAACCAGCAAGACCAGGAGATCCCTGTAGGCGAAGCCCAGCAGCAAGTCTTTACCACGCTCAACGCGCGCTGGTGGGATGGCGGCAAAGTGGTGCAAGCCAGCGAAACCTTCGAACCCCGCTCTCTGGATACCCCCCTCGACGAAATGGTGCGCAAGCAGGGCGGCCGCCGCTCGCAGACCAAATCCAAAAACAAGCGCGGGCGCTACATTCAATCCAAACCTTCCCCCAACGACCCCGGCGACCTGGCTTTCGATGCCACCCTGCGCGCTGCCGCGCCTTTTCAGGGCAGCCGCGAAGATATCAAGCAAGAAAACGACGTGGCCTTTGCCATCCGCAGGGGCGACTTCCAAAAGAAGGTGCGCGTCAAGAAGACCGCCAACCTCATCCTCTTTTTGGTGGATGGCTCCTGGAGCATGGCGGTAGCCGAGCGCATGCAAGCCACCAAGGGTGCCATCCTTTCTTTACTTACCGATGCCTACCAACGGCGCGACCGGGTTGGCCTGGTGGTCTTCCAAAAAGACCGTGCCACCCTGGTGCTGGCGCCCACCAACTCCGTCCTTCTGGCGCAGCGCGCCCTGGCGAGCATCCCGGTGGGCGGCAAAACGCCGCTGGCGGCCGGCCTGCAAATGGCCTATGAGGTGATCAAGCGCGAAAAAACCCTCCACCCGGATGTGCAGCCGCTGTTGATTGTGCTCACGGATGGGGCCGGCAACGTACCCATCGGCAAACGCCCGGTGCAAACCGAGATCGATGAGCTGGCAGGCCTCTTCCAGGTGGAAAAAATCCACAGCGTGGTCATCAATATGGAGCAAAAAATCTTCGACCAGGGCCTGGCAAAAGACCTGGCGGATAAAATGGGCGCGGTCTGCTACACCATGGAAGACCTCAAGGGCGAAACGCTCTACCAGACCGTACAGAAAGAGATGACCGTGCCTGCCGGCGTGCTCTCGCGCGGGGCTGGCCTGTAAAGGCTTAGTTCTTCCGTTTTTTCTTGGCTTTTCCGGGAATATTTCACCTGCCAGGCTTGTCGGTGGAGGGTCTTCCGCGAATTAGCGGACTGCTTTTTCAGTGAGAGCCAACGGGTAGAAGCCTGATCTTCCGCGAATTACCTGACGGCTTTTTCAGTGAGAGCCAACGCGTAAATGCCTGATCTTCCGCGAATTACCTGACGGCTTTTTCAGTAAAGGCCAATGGGTAGATGCCTGGTCTTCCGCGAATTACCTGACGGCTTTTTCAGTAAGGGCCAACGGGTGGATGCCTGATCTTCCGAAGGTCTGCTGGGCAAATTTCACCAGCCGGGCTTTTAGGCTTCTGATTATTCTGCAAGCGCATTGGGCGAATGCCCCGTTGGGGCGTACAAGAGCTTGGTTTTTCTGCCACTTGGCAGGCAGTATTTCCCCGGCTAAACAAGCAAAAAGCCATTTTCTGGATTGTGATATTATCCAAATGTGAACGCGCAAAAACCAGAAATCAGCTCCCAGGGCCTGGGAGAACACATAGACCCATTGCAGCAAATGCCCTCAGGAGGCAGTTTTCTTGAAAAAGTCTGGGCACGCCTGGTAAGCCTTGGCTTAAGCGCCGGGCTCTTACGCATGGCCAGTGTGCTGCTCACCTGCGCGCTCATCGTGGTTTTCATCTGGGTGATGAACCGCTTTTACACCAGCGTGGCCGGCACCAAAACCGCCGTGCTGGTTGCCCCGGCCAACGGGCAAAAGCTGACCGCCACTGAAGAGGCCATGCTGCCCCCCATCAGCGCCGCGCTGGCACAGCCAGTTGGGCTGGGTTTGGGCCGGGATGCCACCCTGCACACCATTTTGCCCTCCGTTGGCCGCACCGAGCTGGCGGTTTACACCGTCGAGCCGGGTGATACCCTCTTCTCCATCGCGCAGAAGTTCAACCTGCGCACAGAAACCCTGCTCTGGGGCAACCTCTACACCATAGGCGACGACCCCCACACCATCTACCCCGGCCAGCAGCTCACCGTTTTGCCGGTGGATGGCACCCTGCACAAATGGACCGCGGGCGAAGGCCTAAACGGCGTGGCTGAGTATTTCAAGGTCAGCCCTGATGTGATCGTCAATTACCCAGGCAACCACCTGAACCCCCAAACCATCGGCGACTATGCCAATCCCAACATCAAGCCGGGCAGCCTGCTCATCATCCCGGGCGGCACTGCTGAATTCCCCGATTGGCGCACCCCGCGCATCACCCGGGCAGACCCAGCTACCGCCAAAAACGTGGGCCCAGGGGCCTGCGAAGGCAGCTACGATGGCGTGGTTGGCAGCGGCAATTTCATCTGGCCTACAGAAAAGCAATACCTTTCCGGGTATTGGTACGACCCCGGCTCAAACCATTACGGCATTGATATCGCCGGGGCCATCGGCGACCCCGTCAAGGCGGTGGATAACGGCGTGATTGTCTATGCCGGCCTAAATGATTGGGGCTACGGGCAGATGATCGTCATCGACCATGGCGAAGGCTGGCAATCGCTCTATGCCCACCTGTCTGCCATCGCCGTCAACTGTGGGCAAGAAGTCTACTCTGGTGATGTAATTGGCAGCATTGGCGATACCGGCATGGCCCAGGGCGCGCACCTGCACTTTGAACTGCGCAGCGATAACCTCGGCCGCGTGAACCCCAACAATTTCTTGAAGTAAGCATTCCCTTTATCTCTTTGGCGGGTGCAGGATATCGGTTTGCGATATTTCCCGTAGAAGCTGCGTTTTGCTGATAATGAGCCCCAACAGCCCGTACCCACCTCAAAGAGGATAGTTATCAGCTGCCTCGCCCAGCCTGCACTTGCCGCGCAGTGGACGGGTATCGGGGGATCGGTGAGAACAGTTGGCCGGCGATAACGGCACATTAGCCATCCAATCGACAAGTATGAAAACATCTTCGCGATCAAAGATCAAAGACCGGAGCGATTTTCATCACTCCCTACGGCAGGA
>CAYMNM010000135.1:0-4725 GCA_964391795.1 uncultured Anaerolineaceae bacterium
GCCTGCACGACCTCAACATTTACTTACTTTGAGAATTTGCCTGCGTTATTTCTTACGTTTGATCTTTCGCTTAGTTTTCCATTTATGATTGATCAGAAAAATCAAAAGGCCTCCCACCAATACCAAAATGGCTTGGCGCATCCCAAACCCTGAATCTTTTTCCAGCATGTTGATAAATGGAAAAGCACTGAGGTAGCGTATCTGAACGGTCGATTTACCATCCGCTTTCAGAAAAACGGAATCCCCGATTTTCTTTGTAAACCCGCTAATCTCTCTACCATCGGGTAGGGTAAACGTGTAGCTGATATTGTAGGTATACCGCCCAGGGATTACTTCATCCCGTTCACCACCTTCGCGCCGTATGGTGGTAATCACGGCGGGTCTGCTCTTGCCAACCAATCCAAGCATAATCTCAGAGGCCGCCATGAAAATTAAGGCGACCCCCAACAAGCTAATCAAAACACGGGGCAGAACCTGGTTCTTCATGGTCAATCCAACTGCCGATACACACCGTCTTCACCACGCACAAGGGTAATGTAGCTCTCAACGTAGAAATTTTTGCCCTCTTTATCGTATTTGACCGTGAAATTTCTTTGAACACTCTTATCCGCTACCCATAAAATGGCTGCGGCTCGGCCGGCTGAACGCTGGGGAACCTCCATTTCATCAAAAACCAATTCCAACGGTTCAGTTTCGCTCTCATTGAATGCCGCCACTGCTTGCAGAATCTGCTCATTGGTGGGTTTGGGCGGCAGAAGCACACAGGAAGTGAGAAGCAATAGCGTCAGAAATATCAAAACTATGAATCGCACCGCTTTCATGCCTTTGCCCCTTCACTATTCAGATGCTCTGTTTGCAGCCGAACTGTCGCCTCTACCTGCGCGTAATTATCCGGGGCGCAGAAGAGAGCCATGTTTTCAGTTGCGGTACCTTTCAGCATAATGGTATGGTTTTTGGGGTCAAACTGCACTTTCTTCACGCGCTTCCAACGTAAAAATTCTGACTGCCGCGACTGCGCCAGAAGACCCGTGGCCGCAACCCCCGGTCTGCCCGAAAACAAACCCAATAAAAATGTGAGGGTGTTGATCACCCCGTTCTTCTTGGCCTGCTTTGCCTGGGTGCGGCAGAGCGCGCCTTCGTCATCCAGCACAAATTCCGCGTCATAATTCCCACGGTAGAGAACCAGCAATAAAAGCCAGGTGAGCAGCAGCAACCCGGCAAATATCCCCAAGCCATAAAGCAGGTAAACCGTTTTTCCAGAAGCAATACTAACGATGATGGCAATCAGCAGGAAGGGACCGCCAAGGGCAATGCCCAACTGCTTCAGGATGAGCGCATTCTTGAAGATCGGCACGCTGATTTTCCACTCAATTTTCTCCATCGCCATCTCCTTTTACGAAATGATTTTCATAGGTGGCTTTAAACCCACCTGCTTGCTGTCTGATGATTTTTCATAACCATGCCTATGCTTTGTTGCACTCAGTGAATTATAGCGTTAGGGCTGGGAAAATTTGGAAATTAACAGAAACATCTTCCTCAATCTAGGGGTGTGGGCTACTCCGCAAGGTGTGCTCCATTCGACGTTTTCTCTTCGTAGTTTAATTCTTGGGCAGGCCTCATAAGAAAGTTCGGGCTGCCCCTACGGAAAGAACAAGATCCCTCATCCCCGCTTTGCGGTCCTTCCCCTCGAGGGGAAGGCCGAGGAACCAAGCCCATAAGCCTACCCCACCCATTTTTTCTTGGGCGAGGCGCTGGGCTTGCCTCAGCCCCCACGGCAGCATTACTGTCAAAGCGTATCACGTAGTTATTGCTGAAGCTCCCCGAAATGCTGGCAAAACCTGGCAAGGGCTATAATTCCACTTATTGGGAACTTTTTCACTAGGGAGACCGTTAATCTAAAGTACGACAACTACGCTTCTTGAGGCATGCATGAAAACGAAAAAGTCATCGGAAAAACTGGCCAAGCCCACACCGCCATCAGAAAAAACCCCACTTACCCCACCGCAAGCGGGTGAACCCCTGCACGCACCCGCGCCCGCATCTGCACCTGCCCAGCCGGAAGACCCCCTGCCAACCTCGCCTGAAGGCGCCTTCCCCAGCTTCTCGGAGATTGCCTCAAACCCCGAAGAAGAAGCCGTGCTTACCCCGCCGCGCAAAACCAAAAAACGCCAGGCATTTCACTGGGCCTGGGTGCCAGGGGTCTTTTTGCGCCCGGCCAAAACACTGCGCGCCATCCTCTCGGACGAAAGGCCAAACTGGCTGCTGCCCATGCTGCTGCTCTCCCTCATGCTCATTCTCAATGTGGTTCTTTCAGCCCCGGCCCAGCGCAATGCCATCCAATCGGGCCTCGACATGCCCCAAGACTTCCAATACTGGTCGCCTGAAGAACAAGACCGCTACATGATGGCGCAGGCCTCCAAAAGCAACCCCACCTTTGTCTACCTTTATCCCATCCTGGGCGGCCTTGTTACCTGGTGGGTGGTCTGGGTGCTGACGGCCAGCATTCTACACCTCACAATAACCCTGGCTGGCAGCCGCAGCCCAAACTTCAAATCCAGCAACCTGGTGGCCTGGGCTATCTTGCCCTTTGCCTTTGGATTGCTGGTTAAAGCCCTCACAGTGGCTTCTAGCGGCCGTCTGCTCGCCCCGGCCCCTTTGGCCGCCCTGCTGCCTGAAGATGCTGCAGGTTTGGGCTTGTTTGCCCGTTCTTTTTTAAGCAAGGTTGACGCCTACTGGCTCTGGCATGCCATCCTGCTGCTGCTGGGTGCCAGGCCGCTTTCTAAATTAGCTAAGGGCAAAGCCCTCGGGGCGGTGCTGGCCGCCATCCTGATCATGCTGCTTTTGCAGGGGGTTCCCGGCCTGCTGGGCGGTATGCTGGGTAATATGAGCACCGGAGGCATGTTCTTCTAATGGGTACGCCTTTCGTGCGCACCGAAGCGCTGCGCAAAATCTACAAGATGGGTGAAACCGAGGTCAAAGCCTTGGATGGCGTAAACCTGCAGATTGATCAGGGCGATTTTGCCGTGCTGATGGGCCCTTCAGGCTCGGGCAAGAGCACGTCGCTCTACCTCATCGGTGGGCTGGATTGGCCTACCTCCGGCCATATTGAGGTGGGTGGCGAACGCGTGGACCAAATGGACGAGACCCAGTTGGCCCGCTACCGGCGCGATCATCTTGGCTTCATCTTCCAGAGCTTCAACCTGGTATCTTCCATGACCGCCCTCGCCAATGTGGGCTTTCCGCTGCGCTTTTCAGGCATCAGCACACGTGAGCGCGACAAGCTTGCCAAGACCATGTTGGGCAAAGTAGGCCTGGGCAACCGCATCCACCACCGGCCGACCGAGCTTTCGGGCGGGCAGCAACAGCGGGTGGCTTTTGCCCGCGCGCTCATCAACAACCCTTCGCTCATCCTGGCTGATGAACCCACCGGCAACCTGGATACCCAAAGCGGCCTGGCTATCATGCACATGCTTAGCGACCTGCACAAAGCCGGCCGCACCATCCTGGTGGCCACACACGACCCGCGCATGCTCAACTTTGCCAACCGTGTGATCTACTTGCTGGATGGCAAAGAGGTCACAGAATCTGAATATCGAACAGCGATCGACCAAACGCTACTGACTGAGGTGCAATCATGAATCGAAAACTAACCCAAACCCTGCTCGTCTGCCTCACCCTTCTCTTGATAACTGGAACGCTTTTCATCCAGCCCGCGGCCGCCCAGGAAGCTAACCGACCCTTGCTCTACATCGCTGATTACTCCGTGGAAGGCGGGGGTAAAAATGTGGACCCCTACACGCCCTTCTCGCTGGTGTTCACGCTCGGCAACAACGGTGTGGAAGGCGCGCATGCCCGCAACATCCTCATCAGCTTCGCGGGGGAAGATTTTGCCTCGCTCGATGGCGGTGTTTCGGCCACGCACGAGGTGGATGGCGCGAATAAAGGCAACGAGACCCTGCGCCACCGCTTCAAAGTGAGCGATATGGCTACCTGGAAGTATTCTGGCGTGATCAATGCCACCATCAGCTACACCAATTACGACGGCTCAGCTTCGTATAATGAAGCCTTCACCTTTTACCTGGGCATCAACCAGCAACCAGCCGGCCCCACCCGCACCCCAACTGCCCCCGCGGCCGCCCAAAAGCCGCTCATGGTTGTCAAGAGCTACCTCACCGACCTCGACCCCTTGGAGCCCGGCTCCAGCTTTAAGCTCACCACTTTTGTGACCAACGTGGGCGCCAGCACTGCCAACGCGGTCTCGCTTGTTTACGGCGGCGGGGTCACCTCCACACCGGGGGATATCGGCGGCACGCCCCAACCTGATGGCGGTGTGACGGTATCTGGGAGCGACCTCACCAACTTTGCTCCGCTGGGGCAATCCAACATTGCCCAGATTGGCGATGTGGCAGTGGGTGCCACCGTGGAAGCCACCCAGGATTTTGTGGTGAACGTCACCACCCAACCCGGGGCATACCCCTTCAAAATCAGCTTTGTTTACACCGACCCCAAAGGCCACCGCATGGTGGATGACCAGGTGATTACCCTGTTGGTCTTCTCGCTGCCCAAGCTGGAGTTCTCTTTTTACCGACTGCCTGTCTTTTTGAACGTCGGCGAGCCCGGCCAGCTACCCATTCAGATTACCAACATCTCCAAGAAGTCGGTTGTACTCGGGAATATGACCATCAGCGCGCCCTCAGGTGAGCTCAGCAACAATTCGGCCATGAT
>CAYMNM010000136.1:0-4629 GCA_964391795.1 uncultured Anaerolineaceae bacterium
CAGCACCAATGATGACCACAGATTTTGGCAGTTTCTCCTGAAGTATGGCCTCGCGATAGGTGATGACTTTCTCGCCATCCACGTTAACCCCGGGGAAGAGTGCTGTTTGGCTACCGGTGGCAATGATGATATTTTTGGCCTTGAGGGATTCTTCTTTGCCTTCACTATCCGTGACCGCGACGATTTCTTTTGATTGCAAGCGCGCAGTCCCCATGAACACTGCTATCTTGTTCTTCTTCATCAGAAAAGCGACACCCTTGGTCAATCGATCGGAGACCTGGCGGCTGCGTTTGACAGCCGAGCTGAAGTCCAAAACCAAATTGTCGAGCGAGAATCCAAAATCTTTTCCGCGCTCCCTCAAGATGTGGGCAACTTCCGCGTTTTTCAGCAAGGCTTTGGAAGGTATACAACCAACATTCAGACAGACACCGCCCAGCCACTCCTTATCAATGATGGCGGTTTTCAAGCCCAATTGCGAGGCTCGAATTGCCGCTACATAACCGCCGGGTCCGGCGCCAATCACAATTAGATCAAACTCTTCCATAGGTACCTCGTATTCCATTAGCTACTTATGCCTTAAAAAATTAGCGATGAAAGTGGTTTTGCTGGAAATTCATTAAGCATTAACTCCAGTTTTCAAGCTTCTCTTTGACGGCCTTTAAGAAATTATCCGCGCCTTCGCCATCCAAAATGCGATGGTCGAAGACCAGCGAAAGGTAAACCATGGGCCGGATGGCGATGGCATCATTACCATTGGCGTCTGTGACGACAACCGCCCGTTTTTGCATCATACCCGTCCCCAAAATGGCGGCTTGGGGCTGGTTGATGATCGGTAAGGCAAATAGTGACCCGCCAGAACCATGATTGGTCAATGTAAACGTGCCTTCCTTCACTTCATCGGGCACCAGTTTCTTGGTTCGAGCCCTGGTGGCAAGGTCGTTGATCTTTTGCGCGATTCCCAATAAAGATAAGAGATCAGCGTTTTTGATGACCGGTACAATCAACCCTTGTTCGCCGAGAGCAACAGCCATGCCGAGGTTAATCTCGCGGTGAACCTGGATGCCTTCATCCGTCCATGAGGAATTGACCATCGGGTAGGATTTTAGGCCGCTGACAATGGCAGAACAGAAATAGGCCGTCAAGGTGAGGTTCACATCCTGGGCAGCAAAGGCGGCCTTATTGGCGGCGCGATGCGCAAGCACCTTGCTGAGGTCGGCTTCCATGACTGTCAACACATGCGGGGATGTATGCTTGGAGCTCACCATGCGTTCGGCAATTTGCTTTCTCAAGGAAGAATGCGGTATCAACTCGCCGCTCGGTGAAGCCGAGCTTTGCACGGGGGCAGGTTCACGCGTGGCTTGCGGAGGTCGGGCACCGGTCGGCGTAGGGGCTGCTTTACCGGTCTCCAGGTATCTGAGGACGTCCACTTTGGTGATGCGCCCGGCTTCCCCCGTCCCTGGCACCAGATTTAAATCAATATTGTTCTCAGTGGCAATTTTCTTCACCAACGGTGAAAGGTATCCAGTATAAGGGGTGTTTTCAGGAGCAGCGCTTGGAACGGCTGGTGTTGGGGCTTTTTCTACTGCTGGTGCAGGGGCAGCACTTGAAACCTCTGTTGTTGGAGCCTTGTCCGCGGCTTGTGTTGGGGCCGCCTTCTGCGCAGCTTCCTCAATAACCTCACCAGGTTTGCCAATCCAGGCGAGTGTTGAACCAACTTTAACCGTCTCATCGGTTTGCGCCACAATTTTTAGAAGCGTGCCCGCGGCGGGGCTTGGAATCTCTGAGGTGACCTTGTCGGTTTCCAGTTCAACGATCACTTCCAGTTCTTTGACCGTATCACCTTCATGCTTCAACCAATTGGTAATGGTTAGTTCTTCAACACCTTCACCCATGCTAGGGGCTAATAATCGGGTGGCCATAATTCCTCCTTAGAGAATCTTTGGAAAACGAGAAGGAGCCCCTTCTCTCATCAGGTCATAGACAGCATCAAATATTGATTCTGTATTCGGTTTGGAATAGTAGTTACCATCCGCCCCATAAGCTGGGCGGTGGTTCGCGGCAGAAAGCGTGCGCGGTGGTGAATCCAACCACTGATACCCTTTTTGGACTTCAAGCACTTGCTGCAGCATGTAGGCTGTGCCCCCACCTGGCACGTCCTCGTCCAGGAAAAGTACCCGGGATGTCTTTTTGAGCGATTCAACAATCGTACCGTTGATGTCAAATGGCAAAAGCGACTGAATATCGATCACTTCTGCATCTATGCCAACGGTGGAGAGTTTTTCAGCGGCTTCCAGAGCGATTCTGACCAGGGCGCCATAGGTGACAACGGTCACGTCCTTACCCTGCCTGACAATTTCAGGTACGCCAATCGGGGTGGTGAACTCGCCGATATTTTCGGGTTTGCGTTCTTTAAGGCGATACCCGTTCAGTACTTCAATGACCACTGCAGGATCGTCGGACTTCAACAAGGTATTATAGAAACCAGCTGCCTGGGTCATGTTGCGCGGCACAAGCACATGCATGCCATGCACCAGGTTGAGGATGCCTGCCATCTGGGACCCTGAGTGCCAGATGCCCACCAACCTGTGCCCGCGGGTGCGGATGATCACCGGGGCTTTTTGCCCTCCGGCCGTGCGCCAGCGTAGGGTGGCCAGGTCGTCTGACATCAGCTGCAAGGCATAGATCAGGTAGTCAAGGTACTGCATTTCACAGATGGGGCGTAGCCCGCGAAGAGCCATACCGATTGCCTGGCCCAAGATTGTGGCTTCACGAATGCCAGTGTCTGCAACGCGTAGAATGCCGTACTTTTTTTGCAGGTCGTGGAAACCCTGGTTCACATCCCCGAGCATACCAACATCCTCGCCAAAGGCAAATAAGCGCGGTTCACGCGCGAAAGCCGCGTCGAAGTTGGCATTGAGAATCTCAAACCCCATCACCGATGGTGAAGAGGCGGTATAAACGGGGGCGATTGCCGGCACATTTAACGGGGACTGGTCAGAATTGGATAAGAGGAAAGATTTGTAATAGTCGTAATTCTCAGTCTGAAGCTGCCGGGCAAAGCTTGCGAGTTCTTGCCGGGCTGCGGATGGTTCGTCACGGGTTATCACCAATGTCGAATGCAGCGCGGTAGCAATATCATTGCGCTGGGGGTCAGGTATTTCCGCCAGGGCAGCGCGATAGTGTTCAACCACTTCCGATTGGGCCGTTGAGTCGGTGAGATTGGTCAGCAGTGTCTCTGCCTGACCGCGAAGTTGCCGAATTGGCCCCTGGAATGCTTCCCAGGCTGATTTTCTGGCGGTTTCAACAGTGAGGGTATCTTCCTCATTCCATTGATCAAGCTGCTTTTCGCTGGCGAGACCTTCGGCAAGGATCCATTTGCGAAACTGAACCAGACAATCAAATTCTTTTTCCCAGTTTAGGCGCTCAGCACTTTTATAACGTTCATGAGACCCCGATGTTGAGTGCCCAAGGGGTTGGGTGGCTTCGGTTACGTGTACCAGGGCAGGGATGTGGTATTTTCTGGCTGCCGTGCCGGCTTGCTCAAAAGTTTTCATTAACTCCGAATAGTTCCAGGCATTAACCGAATAGAGGTCAAAGCCTTTATCGCATTCTTCAGCAGGGCAGGCTTCACGTTGGAACCCCTTGAGTATGGAATAGATATTTTCCTTGACCATCTGAAACTGATTTGGAACCGAGATGCCATAGCCATCATCGTAGACGGTAATGACGGCTGGGGCGTGCAGCACGCCGATGGCATTGACAGACTCCCAAAATAAGCCCTCAGCTGTAGACGCGTTGCCGATGGTGGCCCAGGTTACCTCGTTCCCATTTTTAGAAAAATCGGTGAACTGATGAAGGGATTCGAGCTTGCGATACAACACGGAGGCATAGGATAATCCAACCGCTCTGGGCAACTGCGCGGCGACGGAAGGGATATCAGAAGATGAATTATAGGTATCAACCTGGTTAAGCCAGTTGCCATTTTCGTCCAACAAACGGGATGAAAAATGATTGTTCATGTTCCTGCCGCCGGAATTTGGCTCCAGTTTTGGATCAGGATTGGCATAAAGCTGCGCAAAAAACTCTTCCAGGCTCAGCGATTCCAAGGCCAGCATCCAGGTTTGATCGCGGTAATAGCCAGCCCGCCAATCCCCTTTTTGGAAAGCATGCGCGATGGCTATCTGAGCGAGTTCCTTACCATCGCCGAAAATGCCAAATTTGCCTTTTCCGGTAAGCACTTCACGTCTGCCAATTATGGAGGCCTGCCGGGAGCGGAAAGCCATACGGTAATCAGAGAGAATCTCTTTGGTATTCAATTTTTGTGGGTTATCTTTTTTTGTTTTCACGATACGCCTCGTTGATGAGTTTATACTATTATTTATCTTAAAAACCAAATAAATTGTCGATGCTACGCTGCCGATGGATAAATTATCAGCAGCTTTAGCAAAATAGAAGCGTCCCATTCTTAGATATTTAGAAATTTCCTATTGTCTTGGAAATTTGTTAGGACCCGCTGCACAGGCAGGTCAGATGCTATAATACCCAAAATATCCGGAAACGTTACCGGAATATGCCCAGGAGGAAACATGAACGCGCAGATCCAAAAACGCATGGTCAATGCCGAGATAA
>CAYMNM010000137.1:0-4613 GCA_964391795.1 uncultured Anaerolineaceae bacterium
CAAGCGAGCGATTTGATAGCCAGGTTCCAACTCAGCTGCCGCGGCTGCAAATTCGCTGTCGTTTAATTTTTCAGCTTCCCAATCTTCAAACATAATCCTTTTTCGGCTAGCCATGACTCACCTCGTCCATCAATTCTTTCATTCTTTTCATTGCGATATCCACCTCTTGTCGAGGGGCCTTTTGACTTTGTTTTCTATACCCATGCAAGATCACAAACCTTTGTTCGATATACATGAAGTAGAAAAATCGCATGTTACCGGGTCGTAACTCCCAGAGTTTACCCTTTATCCTTCGGGCGTGTGGCATCACAAGTTCAGGGCCGAATTCCGCCAGCAATCTTAACTCGTTTCTGATCTTGGCTTGTTCTTCCTTTGTCAACTTGTCAATGTATTCTGTGACAGGGCTTTTATCACGTTTATCAGTGTAAAACTCAATTTGCCACATGCTTATACTCCAGATTATAACTATAAAGTTATATTTGTCAAGAAACCATACTTATGCAGACGATTATACTTTTGATAAAACAGATATTTGGTTTTCCTTTTCGGTTATATCTCAACAAGTAGTGTTTATTCAATAAATATCCCAGCAAGGTCTACCCTGGCCTCAATGCTCCCCGAAGATTCCTTTCTTTGGGCTCACAAGCAAATCAGAATTAATCCACAAAACAATTGAGGTCAAAAATCAGGAAAATGGCTCGTAAGTGGGTAGAATTGAGAGGCACACTTTTCAATCAAAAAAACAGCCACAGTCCTTTCGTCAGGCAGATTGACTCATTCAGGCCTTGGCTTAAAAAACTGAACAAAACAGGAAAGAAACACAAAAAATTTGAAACGTCTTCTAAAGGCCCTCTGGGAAACCATCCAGCCTTATAAAACAATCTCCATCCTCACCCTGCTGCTGATTGTGGCCCAAATCGGTGCGGATTTGATGATCCCGCGCCTCATCCAGAAGATTATCGACCAGGGCGTGCGCCAAGCCAACCTGCCCATCGTGCTGCAAACCGCTACGCTGATGGTGGGTCTTTCCATCCTTTCAGCCGCGCTGGCAGTTGCCAGCAGCCTCACATCTGTGAGGGTGAGTGAAGGCGTCGGGCGGGACCTGCGCAAGCAGTTCTTCATGAGAATTCAAAGCTTTTCGCACGGCAACCTGGATAATTACTCCACCGGGCAGCTAATGGTGCGCATCAGCAGTGATGTCTCTGCCATGCAACGCCTGGTGCACATGTCCCTGCGTATGGGGGCCAAAGGGCCGCTGATGATGGTGGGCAGCGTGGTGATGATGTTTATCACCGCCCCAGAACTGGCCATTTGGGTGGTACCGGTCATGCTTTTGGCGATGGCTGTTGTCGTGTACTTCAGCCTGCGCATGGAGCCGGCCTTCAGGGCGGTGCAGGAAAAAATGGATCGTATGAACACCGTCCTGCAAGAGAATATTGCCGGCGCGGAACTAATCAAGAGCTTTGACAGGGCAGAATTTCAGGAAGAACGCTTCGGCAAGGCCAACCAGGACTTCACCAATTCTTCCGTCAGGGTGATGCAGTTCATGTCGGCGATGGACCCCTTCTTAACTTTCGCGGTGAACCTGGCCATTGTCCTGATCGTCTGGGTGGGGGGTCTGCAGTCGATTGAAGGCAGCCTGAGCATCGGCAAGTTGGTCGCCTTCGTCAATTACATGCTGGCCACCCAGGTGCCGCTGATCTTCCTCATCAACCTCTCAAACAACTGGGCCAACGGCATGGCCTCCGGCAAGCGCGTCTGCGATGTCTTGGATGAGATGCCGAAAATTGAGCAAGCTACACCCGCCCAGAGCTTTGCTGGCAGTACCTTGGGTGCTCTCAAAATGGACGACGTGAGCTTTAGTTACGATGGCGACCAGGCCACCAAGGTGCTGGAGGATATCGACCTCCAGACCGCCCCCGGGCAGATGGTGGCCATTTTGGGGGCCACCGGGGCAGGCAAGAGCACGCTTGTCAACCTCATCCCGCGCTTTTACGACCCCAGCAGCGGTAAAATGGCGGTCAATGGCATCGACCTGCGCCAGGCCGATCTGGCCTCCCTGCAAATGCGCATAGGCATTGTACCGCAAGAGAGCATCCTCTTCAGTGGCACCATCCGAGAAAATCTGCGTTATGGCCGCCCGGGCGCCAGCGATGCCGAGGTGGAGCAAGCCGCCAAGGCTGCCCAAATCCACGCTTTTATCCAAAGCCTTCCAGAAGGCTATGAGACCCACATTGAACAGCGGGGCGCCAACCTCTCCGGCGGGCAAAAACAGCGCATGGCCATTGCCCGGGCTCTGGTTGTAAAACCGGATTACCTGATTCTGGATGACAGCACCAGCGCGGTGGATGTTGAAACTGAAGCCAGCATCCAGGAATCAATCCGCCAGATGATGCGCGGAAAGACCATCTTCATGGTGGCGCAGCGCATCAGCACCGTGCTGAATGCCGACAAAATCCTGGTGCTCGACCAGGGCCGCATTGCAGCAGAGGGCGATCATAAGACCTTGATGGCTACCAGCCCCATCTACCGCGAAATTTTTGAGTCCCAACTGGGCAATGGGGTGGAACTATGAGCTTCACCCAACGCAATGTAGACGCCCGCAGCGTGGTTGGGCGCGGTGGGGGTGGGCGCCACCGCAACATCGAGAAAGCGCGCAACCCGCGCCGAGCCCTCACCCGTTTATACGACTACCTCAAGCCATACCGCCTGAACTTAATCCTCGTCGTCTTTTTAGTGGTAGCTTACACCCTCCTCAGCCTGGCTGGCCCATACTTGATGGGTCAGGCAATCGACCGCTTCATCGGCGGAGGCGACAAAACCGGTCTGGTGAGAACAGCGGTCTTGATGCTGGCATCTTACCTGGGTTATCTGCTCTTCCAGGTTTTGGCAAACCGCCTGATGGCCTGGATTGCGCAGCAAGCGCTCAAAGACGTGCGGCAGAACCTTTTTAATCACCTGCAGACCCTCTCGATGGAATTCTTTGACAAAAACAGTGCTGGGGGCCTGATGAGCCGTCTGACGAGCGATATCGATGCCATCAACCAGGCTATCTCGCAGAATGTGGTGGCCATGGTCGCCTCTGCGCTGCAGATGACGGGCATTCTGATCATGATGGTAGTGCTTAATCCTTCCCTGGCTGTGTTTACCTTGCTGGTGGTGCCCCTGATGCTGGTTCTCACCCGCTATATTGCTTCTTTTACCGCCAAAGGCTACCGCAACCTGCAGAGTAGCCTCGGGGCTTTGAATGGTGTAACCGAAGAAACCTTCAGCGGTCAGAAAGTGGTCAAGGCTTTTCAGCGCAACGAGAGCGTAATTCAAGATTTCAACGAGAAAAATGAGGCCGTTTATCAGGCTGGGGTCTATGCCAACTCTTACGCACTGCTGCTTTTGCCGGTGACGATGGTTTTGGGCAACTTCTTTGTGGCGGTACTGGCCGGCGGTGGTGCCTGGTTGGCACTGCGGGGCCTGGTGAGCATCGGCAACATTGCCACCTTCATTAATTATGGGCAAAATTTTGTTTCTCCCCTGCGCAAGATTGCCAACCTCTATAACAGCGTGCAGGCTGCCCTGGCCGGGGCTGAGCGCGTGTTTGAAATTATCGATACCCCGCCAGAGACGGAAGATGTGGCAGAACCGCTGCCCTTTGAGGATGTAAAAGGGGATGTCAGCTTTAAGCATGTGACCTTTGGCTATGACCCACAGCATCCGGTCATCAAAGATTTCAATCTGGATGTGAAGGCCGGGCAGACCATCGCCCTGGTTGGGCCGACTGGGGCAGGCAAGACCACCATCACCAACCTGCTCACACGTTTTTATGATATTCAGGAAGGGCAAATCAGTATCGACGGTAAGGATATCTACAAGCTGCGCAAGTCTGACCTGCGCCGGCAATTAGGCTTGGTTCTGCAGGATACGTTCATGTTCGCTGAGAGCGTGCTGGAGAATATCCGTTTTGGCCGTCTGGAAGCCACTGATGCCGAATGTGAAGCCGCCGCCCGCCAGACTGAGGCAGACCCCTTCATCCAGCGTTTTCCCAAGGGCTACCATACCGAACTGATGGAAAGAGCCAGCAATATTTCGCTGGGTCAGCGGCAGTTGCTCTCTATTACCCGCGCCATTCTGGCAGACCCGAAGATTCTGATTTTGGATGAGGCCACCTCGTCGGTGGATACTCGCACGGAAGCGCGCATCCAGGCGGCCTTACTGAAGTTGATGCAGGGCCGCACCAGTTTTGTGATTGCCCATCGGCTTTCCACCATCCGCGATGCTGATTTAGTGGTTGTCATCAACCGCGGGGAGATTGTGGAAACCGGCACGCATGATGAGCTGCTGGCGGCAAAGGGCTTTTACCATCATTTGTACGTCAGCCAATTCAAGGGGCAAGAGATTTAGGGCGTTTGGCCTCTTTGAGGGATTGGACTTTAGTGCTGTGTAGGCGGACGGGACAACAAAGGTTGATGGGTGTTCAATTCTCTGGCTTGTTATCCTGAGCCGATTTTGCGAAGGATCTTCTAGTTGAGATCAGATTCGCGAAGATTCTTCGCTGCGCTCAGATTGACAGATTAATCCTTCCTACATTTAGTTGTAGGTTGGGTGGAGCGACACAAGGA
>CAYMNM010000138.1:0-4576 GCA_964391795.1 uncultured Anaerolineaceae bacterium
GCAATTGGACGAGCAGGATATCCTCCTTTATCGGACACATTTGTCCACGCTGCCTGATGATGAGCTTTCAGCTTTCACTACTTTTACCGATCTTGACGAGGCCCTGGCCCAAAAGCCAGACGGCGTGATCATCTCCAACCCCAGCGCGTTGCACATCCCAGTGGCAATGGCAGCAGCAAGAGCCGGCGCGAACCTGCTAATTGAAAAACCAGTCTCCCACAATTTGGAGGGGATCGCCGAGTTGGCCGAAGTACTGAAACAGGAAGGCAAGCAAGCACTGGTGGGCTTCCACTTCCGCTACCATCCGGTACTGAGAGAAATCAAGGCAGAACTGGAATCTGCCACGCTCGGCAAACCACTTTCAGTTACAGCACACTGGGGGGAATACCTGCCAGGCTGGCACCCCTATGAAGATTATCGCAAGGCCTATGCCGGCCGGGCGGATCTTGGGGGTGGCGTAACGCTCACGCTCTCACATCCGATTGACTATCTGCGCTGGTTGCTTGGAGACATCAAAGCAGTTTCGGCCACGCTTTCCAAACTTTCAAAATTGGAAATCGATGTTGAAGATAACGCCGAAATCACCCTGCATTTTGCCGGAAGTGTCATCGGCCAGTTGCACCTGGATTACTACCAAAGACCAACCCGGCACACCCTGGAAATTCGCTGCGCGGAAGGTTCCATTGCCTGGGATAACAGCACGGGGGCAGCCAGAGTCTACCAGGCCAGCACGGATAGCTGGCGGGAATTCAAATTGCCGGAAGGCTTTGAGCGCAACGATCTATTTTTGGCTGAGATGCGGCATTTTATTGAGGTCATCCAGGGAAGCAAACCGGTTTGCAGCCTGGAAGATGGCGCTGCTGCCTTGCAAACAGCGTTGATGGCGCACAATTCTTCTAAAAATTTTTCGAAAACGGTCCGGCTGAAAATGCCCTGGCGCCTGGATGGTAAAATCGAGAAGAATCCCAAGCTTGAGGAGTTAGATGAGTTCAAACGTCCTTGATAAATTTGACATGCACGGCCGCACAGCCATTGTTACCGGTGGGGCAGGCTTATTAGGCAAGCAATTTGCTTTGGCTTTAGCACAGGCAGGCGCGGATGTTCTGTTGGCCGACCTGGCATTTGATGCCGCGGCTACCCAGGCGCATGATGTTCGTAAAGAGGGCTTCAGCGCCGACGCAGTGTCGGTAGATGTTACCGATCCTGATTCAACCCAGTCAATGGTTGAAAGAGCGCTCAGCCTTTTCGGTCGGGTCGATGTGCTGGTAAATTCAGCTGCCCTCGACCCCAAGTTTGACCCAGCCCACAAAGACGCACAGGGCGCCAATGCTTTTGAAAGCTACAGCTTGGCCAATTGGCGGCAGGCACTGGATGTGAACCTGACAGGTATGTTTTTAGCTTCACAGGCGGCTGTCAAACCTATGCTGGCGCAAGGTGGGGGCGTAATTGTCAACATCTGTTCGACTTACGGGCTGAATGGGCCAGACCAGCGCCTCTATGAACGCAAGGACGGCAGCCGATCCTTCAAGCCGGTCTATTATTCAGTTACCAAAAGCGGTGTGTTGGGTTTTACGCGTTACCTTGCGGCTTATTATGCCGGCAAAGGCATCCGCGTGAATGCGCTGACCCCAGGCGGAGTCTACAACGGCCATGATGAAGAGTTCACAACAGCCTATTCCTCCCGCACAATCCTGGGGCGCATGGCGCAGCAGGATGAGATGAGCGCGGCTATGCTTTTCCTGTGCTCGGAAGCTTCTTCCTACATGACCGGCTCGAACCTGGTGGTGGATGGAGGGTGGACAGCATGGTAAAAAATAATGAAGTTTTGGCAATCATCCCAGCCCGGGGCGGCTCAAAGGGTATTCCCCGCAAGAATATCAAACTCTTCGCTGGTGCCCCGCTATTGGCCTGGTCCATCCAGGCAGCCAAGGACGCCAAGTGGGTTACCCGGGTTATTGTTTCCACGGACGACGAGGAGATTGCCCAGGTTGCCCGGGACTGGGGCGCTGAGGTACCTTTCTTGCGACCGGCTGAAATGGCGGAGGATAGCTCTCCTGATTTGCCGCTTTTTCTGCACGCCCTGAAATGGCTGAAAACGCATGAGGGCTATGAACCTGAATTTCTGGTGCAGCTCAGGCCAACTTCTCCCATCCGCCCTGTCGGTCTGATTGATGAGGCAGTGGCAATCATGCAGGCAAACCCGCAAGCAGATTGCGTACGCGGGATTGTTCCCTCCGGGCAAAACCCCTACAAAATGTGGCGACTGGAAGAAGATAGTGGCCAAATGCAGCCGTTGCTGAGCGTGCCGGGAATAGCTGAACCCTACAACGCTGCCAGGCAGAGCCTGCCTAAAACCTACTGGCAGACCGGGCATATCGATGTCATTCGCACAAGCAGCTTGCTTGATAAGAATTCACTGACGGGGGAAATTATCCTTCCAGTAATGATTGACCCACGTTATACCGTGGATATCGACCAACCGGCGGACTGGCTAAAATATGAAGCCCTGGTGAGCGACCCCAGCCTTGAAATGGTGGATCCGCTCAAAGGAAGGCACCCCTTTCCGGTAAAAGTAAGCACCCTGATCATGGATTTTGACGGTGTATTCACCGACGACAAGGTCTATCTGGATGATGAAGGCCACGAATTCGTGCGCTGTGACCGCGGCGACGGTATGGGTATCTATCTTTTACGTCAGCACACGGATATTAGCCCCATGATTATGTCGCGCGACGTCAGCACAGTATCAGTGGCCAGGGCCAAAAAGCTTAAAATCGAAGCCTTCAGTAGCGTGCTGGAAAAAGGCAAGGCCGTTCAGGCTCTGGTTGCTGAACGTGGGCTCAAGCCAGAAGAGATTATCTTTATGGGAAACGATTTACCCGACCTGGATACCTACAATCATGTGGGTTACTTCGTCTGCCCGGCAGATGCCCGACCGGAAGTGCTCAGACGGGCCGACTTGGTGCTGGCGCACCGCGGTGGCAAAGGCGCTATCCGCGAGATGACTGACCTCTTAATCGAAAAATTCAAAAAGGAAGCCTAAGGAGACTTATGGTCCGAGAATTAAAAATTGGCAATCGACTAATTGGCGATGGACACCCAGCCTATATTATTGGGGAAATTGGCATCAACCACAACGGCAGCCTGGAGATCGCCAAGAAGCTGATCTACAGGGCAAAAGATGCCGGCATGGACGCGGTCAAGTTCCAAAAACGCACCCCGGAAATCTGTGTACCAGAACAACAACGCGGCTTACTGCGTGAAACTCCTTGGGGTCTGATCACCTATCTTGATTATCGCTACAAGGTTGAATTTGAACGGGAAGAATACCAGGAGATTGACCGCTACGCGAAAGAAGTGGGCATCGACTGGTTTGCGTCCTCCTGGGATGTGCCTTCACTGGAATTTATGGAATCTTTCAACCCCGTTACCCACAAATTGCCATCCGCCCTGCTGACAGACCACGAGTTATTGCGTGCCTACAAAGCGACTGGCAAGCCCTTAATCATCTCAACCGGTATGTCCACCTTGGACGAGATTCGGGGAGCAATGGATATTTTGGGCGAAGACAACTTGATCCTCTGCCACACAACCTCTTCGTACCCCTGCCCGCCAGAAGAATTGAACCTGAGGATGATCGGCACCCTGAAAAGTTTATACCAATGCCCAATTGGTTACAGTGGCCATGAGGTAGGCCTGGTGCCTTCCGCGGTGGCAGTAGCGTTGGGTGCTTGCCTGGTAGAGCGCCACATCACGCTTGACCGCGCCATGTGGGGTTCGGATCACGCGGCTTCCGTAGAGCCACAGGGCATGGAGCAACTGGTGAAGTACATCCGCGTGACGGAAGCCGGCCTGGGGGATGGCGTCAAAAAGGTCTATGACAGCGAACAATCCTCGATTAAGAAAATGCGCCGG
Source organism: uncultured Anaerolineaceae bacterium (assembly GCA_964391795.1). Classification (GTDB taxonomy): domain Bacteria; phylum Chloroflexota; class Anaerolineae; order Anaerolineales; family Anaerolineaceae; genus Mesolinea. The sequence goes on from CAYMNM010000138.1 coordinate 3,916, forward strand.
TACACGAACTGATGAAGCTTTTGCAACTTATTGAAAAAGCCCGCAAGCATTTTGCGGTAGAAAAGATTCACGAAGAAAATAACGCGCAAGTGCGCGCCATGGCACATGTTGTGGCGACCAATGCTACGCGTGAAGAACACCCTCCAGTGCTATTCTTTGAGGCTTCAACCCGCCTGGCTGGTATCAGCCTGAACGCGGCCTACAATTTGTTGACCTCCTGGTCTCTGCGGCTGCAGGGCGTGCCAGTGATCCATCTCTTTTGCGACCGTGGCATGCGAAGTTGCGTTCTGGGCACCAGCCGCAACGAAATTCCAGCCAAATTGCCTTGTAAAGCTTGCATGCAACAATCCGACTCACTCTATGTGGAATCCGAAGCCTTACGCTTCCAATATCATGAAGACGATGAATTTGAGGAAGCTATTGCCAGATTGGCACTGGACGGCTGTTTAGCCTTTGTGTATCAGGGTATTCCCCTGGGAGAGTTAATCACACCTTCCTTGCGCTGGATTCTCAGGCGTCACAACCTGGAACGGGAGCCCATAACCCTGCGCATTGCCAAGGATTATCTACGCTCGGCATGGTCAATTGCCGGCCAGGTGGGCCACTTCATTGACGCCCTCAAGCCCCAGGCCATGGTGGTGTTCAACGGCATGCAGTTCCC
>CAYMNM010000139.1:0-4517 GCA_964391795.1 uncultured Anaerolineaceae bacterium
TCATAATCAGCGACATCGGCTACCATGGCCCAGGGGAAGATCCACTGCGCTGAAAAACCAAAACCGGCCAGGACCGCGATCAGGTAAATCAAAGCAGTTGATTGATGGGGCAGAAAATAGGTGAGCACTACAGCAGCGCCGCCAACCAACATCCCCAGCCCGTAGGCAGGGCCTTTGTCAATTTTGCGGCTGACCCACTGCCAAAACGGTAGAGAAATGGTTACGCATACCAACATCAAGCCCATGACCAGTGATGTTTCTGCTTTCATTAAGAGCTGATACTCAATGTAGTAGGCCATCAGGGTTTTAATAAAGGCAAACGATATGTTGACAACAAAGTACGTGATACATAACCACATGAAGGGTTTGTTCTTGATTGCAATGAAAAAGGATTTTATGGGCGATGTCTCGGGTTTGGAGACCCTCACTCCCTGGCGTTCACGCAGCCCCGCGGCTGAAATAAGCAGAGCCAGGGCAGCAATCACTCCGTAAACGATCCCGATAAAGGCATATCCAGTGCGCTGGAGGGCAAACAGGCCAACAATGGCTGGGGTCAACGCCACACCTACCAGGTAAGCCGGAACTGCCATTGCCATACGGTAGGTGGTCAGGCTGGAACGCTCATCGTAGTCATCCGTCAATTCCGACGTAAGTGAGTAATAAGGCACATTTGTGAGCGTCCACAGCGTATCGAAGAGGATGAAGGTCACCGCGATCCAGACAAAGGTCCAAATGCGATCTACCTGTGGAACGAACCACAGTAAGGCAATGGCAATACCCAAAGGAATGGCTCCGAAGAGCATAAAGACACGGCGCTTCCCAAAGCGGGACTTGGTTTTATCGGTAATCCAACCAAAGAGCGGGTCATTGATTGCATCCCAGATCTTGCCGATAAGCAAGGCATTACCCGCCAGTGCAGGCATGATAAGCGCCGCGTCAGTGTAAAACTTCATCAGGAAGAACTGAATTGCTGAGTTGACCAAGGCATTACCGAGATCGCCAATGCCATAAAAAACTTTGGTGCGCTTACTTAACTTGCCGGTAGTTTCAGCCATTTTCTTTTTCCTTCTTACCTAATCGATCAGCAGTTTTATAAGATTTGCTCAAATATGGACCAAACGCCGTCATCTGGCGGTACGTTTTGTTCCAGGAATGCACGGTATACCGGGTATGTGAGGGCGGTTTTGACGAGTTCCTGTGGTAAGGACTGTAAAATTTCTTCCATAGGGCGATGGGCTGCCTCTGAAACCTGGGATAAAAGCTCGCGACTTTCGCGTTGAGGTTCAGCACGGTGGGGCGGATAGCCGCTGCCGGTTTCTGGCGTGAACAGGGCATCGAAAATCAGGCCCAGGTTTACATCCCCGGCCCAACCGTAACCCTGATTTAGGGCCAGTGAGACGCAGTTGCCCGCATTGATGCGGGCGAAGAGGAAGGCATCCAAGGGGGTTAGCAGGTGACCGCAAACCACGCCCGGGTATTGCATCACAGCGTTCAGATAGCCTTGCCCGGTACCACAACCGCCAATAACAAAATCAACCGCCTTGAGGTGCAAAAGCAGGGCCGACATCAGCCCGGTATGGATATAAAGCAGGCCGGGCACCTTGCTGCTGTTGGTATTGCCCAGGTTATAGATTTCATGGCCGCGGCCTTCGAGCGCTTTTAGAATATCAGCGTTCTTATCCGAAGCACTGATCTCGTTTATCACAGCAATCTTCATGCAAGCTCCTTGTTGTTCAAATTACAGACGAACTATCCTCAGCTATTATTTTTGCTTTCTTTCCAATACGCGTTTTGCAGCGGCTACTACTGCATCCACAGAGAGCCCACACGCATCCATCAAGGTATCCAGGTCGCGCCCGGTCGGGCAAAAATGATCGCGGATGCCAATGCGCTCAAGCGGAACTGGACAGGCTTCGGATAACACTTCAGCCACGGCACTGCCCAAGCCGCCGATGATGCTGTGCTCCTCTGCGGTAACCAAGGCACCGGTTTCTTCGGCTGCCTGTAACAGCAGCTCGCTGTCCAGCGGTTTAAGGGTGTGAATTTCAACCAGGCGGGCATGGATGCCTTGCGCGGACAATTGCTCCGCGGCGAGTGCACAGCGCCCAACCATGGCACCAGTAGCCACCAGAGTCAGGTCAGTGCCCGTCCGCAGGATGCGCCCTTTTCCAATTTGTAGGGGGTTATCAGCCATGTGAACAGGCAGAGCGCCTGCCCGACTGAGGCGTAAATAAACGGGGCCGTCGTATTCAGCAACCAGGGGCACCCAGGCAGCCGCTTCGGCTGCATCTGCCGGGACGATCACGGTCATGCCAGGCAAGGCACGCATATTGGCAAGGTCACTAATGGCGTAATGTGTAGCGCCGTCTTTGAAATCTGAAAGGCCAGCATAACTGGCGGCGATCTTGACATTGGTGTGGGCATAACAGACGCAGGTACGGATCTGTTCCAGCGCCCGCAGCGCCAGAAGTGAAGCAAAACCATTGATGAATGGCACCTGGCCGCCCAATGCCAGCCCGGCAGCCACATCCACCATACAGGGCTCAGCAATGCCAATGTTGAAGAAACGCTCCGGGAAATGCTGCGCAAAATAATTCGAGAGCGTCGACATGGAAGTGTCCACATCCAGGGCTACCACCCGAGGGTTGATTGCGCCGAGTTCAGCCAGCGCCCGGCCGTAAGCTTCGCGCATCGAGATATCAGCCATTGGCCACCTCCCCGAGTTCTTTCAGAGCCTGCGAGAGTTGTTCTTGATTTGGCACATTGCCGTGCCAGAAGGACTGGTTTTCCATAAACGAGACACCTTTTCCTTTTGTGGTGTGCGCCAGGATGACGGTTGGCTTGTCGTGCAGCTCTTTTGCCAGTTCCAAGGCCTCCACAATCTGCCGGACCGAATGCCCGTTCACCTCGATCACATGCCATCCGCAAGCCGACCATTTATCAGCCAGTGGCTCAAGAGGCATTATGTCATGAACAAATCCGTCAAGCTGGACGTCGTTGTTGTCCACAATGGCGGTCAGGTTGGCCAGGCGATACTTGGCGGCTGTTGCCGCCCCTTCCCAGACAATGCCCGCCTGGCATTCACCATCACCCAGCAAAACATAGGTTTGATAAGTGAGCTTATTCAAGCGCGCTGCCAGTGCAAGCCCCGCACCCAGCGCCACCCCATGGCCGAGAATACCGCTGGTCATCTCCACACCGGGGGTTTTCAGCCGGTCTGGGTGCCCCTGGTGCGGGCAATCCACCTCTCCCCAATTATCAAGTTCAGGGAATGGAAAAAAACCGCGCCGGGCCAGGGCCGAATAGAGCACAGCGGAGGCGTGGCCTTTGCTCAGGATGAAGCGGTCGCGCTGCTCCCAGGTGGGGTTTGCCGGGTCGATATGTAAAACATGGAAATAAAGTGCCGCCACGATCTCGGCTGCCGAGAGCGCTCCACCCGGATGGCCCGCCCCACGGCGATGGATGAGTTTAAGACTATCCATCCGCAATTGGCGGGCGATCTCTTCCAATTCAGCAATTTTTTCAGGCCTAATCGTTTTCATAAAACCTCAGAACTTTTTAAACAGCAACTATCATTAAATTTTGGTTACCCCTGGCAGGGGTTCTAACAAGATCATAAACCGATCTTGTGCCGTAAAGGTTGCACGTCCTCGCTCCAATTTCCCACATTCCAACGTCCATAAACGCCCATCCCTCCCATTGGATCATTCCCATAATAGACCGGGGTATGAATGAGCGAAAGCCCGCTGTAATGGCCGGCCTGTTGAAGCGCGGCCTGCAGCGAGTCAGGGGTGTTGCCGCCGTCCAAGGCCAAAACCCCCGGAACAGCGTTTGCCCAGGCCAGGTAATCCACATGCACCGTATTCCAGGTGGCAAAGCCCTTGCCGTATTGGTCCTCCTGCAGCCCGGTGATAGCGCCCATCCGGCCGTTATCCAGCAGCAGGATGCAACCCTGGGCTTTGTGTTCCGCACCATCGATCAGAATCTGTGGATTCATCGTGAATGACCCATCACCAGTGAGCGCCAGGGCGTAGAAGGGGCTAGATGCAATACCGGTAGCCAACAATGCCGATACAGCAAAGCCCATGTAGGAAGCGCCAATCTCAGTGAAGGTCTGGCCAGGTCGTTCATCCTCAACAATCTGGAAACCATTGGCCTGGACATCTCCGGAATCGAAGAAGCAGACCGCCTCCTGTTTTTTGGCCCAATCTGTGGCAATTTTGATCGCCGCGGGTTGGGTCAGCACTGGTTTGCCCCAATAATCGTCATACAGGGTTGGATTTAAAGCACGCTGCATCTTAAACGTTTGCCAGGCTGTCTTCTTCTCAGCACAGGCTGTCAGCCAATCCGATTTATTGGAAATTTCTGTTCCAAGAACTTGGTTTAGCTTCTCAAGCGTTCCACGCACATCTCCGACCAGCGCCAGGGTGCCGGTGTAGTGGGTGGCATCATCCAGGTCAGCGTTTATGTTGATGACGTGTTTTACATTGGGATATCCCGTTCGTGAGCAATCCGAC
>CAYMNM010000140.1:0-3023 GCA_964391795.1 uncultured Anaerolineaceae bacterium
CCCGTATCGCACATCCCATCATCACGCGGCCAATGGCGCTGGTCATCGATCAGATAATTTACTGCTATCTGGCACACACCCGGCCGATGATCTATGGCAGGGGAGCCCGGATTCAAATAGTATGTTTTTGTTTTGCCGCCCCAATTTCCAAAGCTGCCCAATTGCGGGTCCACATCAGAAAGGTCTCCAAGAGCCAAAAGTTGACAGGTGTTATCGTTGGCTATGTTATAGCCTCCGTCTATCCAGGTACTCTCCGGTTGGATAAAGCAATTCCTTCCGTCAGGTTCTGCCTTAAAAATATTGTCCTTAAGATTTGTTGAAATTCCAGTACCCTTAAAATTAAAGACCGCGTTGATAGCGCCCAGGTTTGCAATTGTTGTTGATTGAATATTCAATGTGCCATGATTATAAATGCCAGACAAGGTTGACAAGCTGGAATTTCCACTGAACGTGCTATTAAGAATGGACAGAGTGGCGTTGTTTGTGATCGTACCGGAATTGCTGGTGTGGTTATTGGATATCGATGAATAAAGAATTGTCAGATCACCGCTATTCCAGATTGCTCCAGCCTGCAAGGCAGTGTTACCATCCAGGGTCGAGTCCTGGATGGTGAGGTTTGACCAGTTTTCGATAGCCCCACCTGCTGCACCACAACTAGTTCCACTGCTGCAGCTAGCAGTGTTTGAGAGCAGGGAGACTGTATCAAGGGTTAAGTTACCCCGATTTTTTATTGCCCCTCCCCCGTTTGGGTTATTAGCGTCAATTACGGCACGTCCCTCTCGCATGGTGAGGTTGTTGATGATGACCCTGATATGTTGGTCAACGTTAAGAATCCGGTCTGCAATCGTGCTTCTGATTACCACCGGGCTGCCACCCAGGGACTCAATAGTGATTGAATTTGTTACAGTGACACCAACAAAATCAATATTTAGATCGCCCGAGTGATTATCATTCGGTTCAGGGTCCGAGTAATTTGGAGGGATAGTGAGGTTGTACTCACCTGGGGATATCCTGATGATGATGTTCGCATGAGGGACATTTAGATTGGCTTCAGTAATTGCTGCGCGCAAAGTGCAAGGTCCGCCTGTTACTTGAAGAGCGCTGCAAACGCTATTACCTGGGGCAAAATCATTGAGGTCTTCGGTGCTGTTCACTATAAAGATCAAATCTGGCTCGGAATGCACCGGTTTTTGACCCGAACCAAACAACCTCCCAATCACTAGGAGGGCAACACAAAACCGTAAGATCGCTTGGCGAGGAGACATTGGGGCTCCTTTCAGGTTGGACGGCTGGGATAAATAAAGTATATTACGAATCGATGGATCGTGGTGACCGCGTCTGGGCGGACCGGATGGTCAAGGTTTCAAAGATGGAGCTCCACTCATCCCCTAATTTTTGAAGGCTTGGTGAAAGACGCATCAAACTGCCTTGTGACGCCAGTTTATAACAGACAAGAGAAAAGCGCTTCTACCTTGAGATGAGCGGTAGATATACCTTGAATGGCGAAAACTCATACGCGCCCGTATCGCACATCCCATCATTGCGCGGCCAATGGCGCTGGTCATCCGTTATTTCACTGAAGAAATTGCACGCCCCTGGCCGATGATTGATGGCAGGTGAATAAGAGAAGAGCTGGAATGTATTTGTTGTGCCTCCCCAGTTGCCAAAACTGCCCAGTTTCGGGTCAGTTGAAGGCAGATCCCCGGGGCCATCTAGTTGACATTTTTCATCGCTGGAAATGTTATAGCCGTCAGAGTTCCAGGTGCTTGCAGGATCAATGTAACAATTTGTATACGCTACCGATTCTGCCTTGAAAATACTGTCTGCCACGTATGCAGTCCCAGCTGGAGAGTTAGAATTTTTTATCCCACCGTTATCCCCCTTGTTTGCCATTGTTGAGGATTGCATTCTTAAGGTGCCATGGTTATCAATACCAGAGCAGGTCGCAGGGCCTGTATCGATATTACTATTTCCACTGAAGGTGCTGTTGAAAATCCACAGAGTAGCATAGTTCATGATCGACGCGGCGTGGAGGCTGATATTGTTTGATATGCTTGAATAGGAAATGCTTAGAGACCCACCTTGGGGACCATTGGTATTGAAAATGGCTGAACCTCGGTAAGCCTTATTGCCAGCCAGGCTTGAATTCTTTATCGTAAGGTTTCGGTTATTCCAGATTGCCCCACCGGTAACGTTGTCTTGATTGCATAAACTTCCACACTCTACCTTATTATTGAACAAAGACACGCCATCCAGTGTTAGAGTGCCCTGGTTATAGATAGCCCCTCCACCAAATTGATCGGAGTTGCCAACATTATTAACCCATCCATCCCGCATGGTGAGATTATTAATGTAAACAGTGGCATACTCCCCAACGGAAAGAATCCGGTCTCGGACTTCACTTATGATGACAACTGGCCCGCTGCCCAAGGGTTCAATAGTGATGTCGTTCTCATTGGACGGATCAAAATCAGAAATATTCAGGTCGCCATAGGGGTTGTCATTATCCCAAAGTGGAGGAATCGTGAGAGGGTACTCTCCGGCAGGCAATTTGATGATGATGTTTGCATTGGCAATATTTTCGTTGGCCTCAGTGATTGCCGCGCGCAAGGTGCAGGGTCCACCATCTATATAGATAGCGCTACAAATACTGTTTGCCGGCCAGGCATCATCGAGGTCTTCGAAGCTGTTGACGGTAAAGACCAAAGTAGTAGCAGATTGAACCTGATGCTCACCGGGACTAAACGTAACAATTGTTATCAGGAAAATGACACAAAACCGTAAGATCGCTTGTCGAGGAGACATTGGAGCTCCTTTCAGGTTGAACGGTTGGGACAATCGAATTATATTATGGAAAGGTGTAATTAGGGGAGCAAAATTTGTTTGAGTTGTTTATGAGGTTTTCAGATCCAAGTTAGCTGATCAGGTCTTGTCTGGCAAACTGGATGGAGAGCTGAGCTCCATGCTTGCTGACCCAAGCTCTAAGCATGCGTTACAATTAGGACAACATAAAATCACGGAGG
>CAYMNM010000140.1:3123-4504 GCA_964391795.1 uncultured Anaerolineaceae bacterium
ACCTACTTCAAGCGCGACGAACCCAAGGTCTGGAAATGCCGCAACTGCGGTTACATCCACGAAGGCCCCGAGGCCCCAGACACCTGCCCGGCTTGCAATCACCCCCGGGCCCATTTTGAGATTACCAACCTGGAAGAGTAAACCTCCTCTCTGTCTGAACACTTCATTAAATAAACAAAAACTGACCCTGTCGATTTCCGGGTCGGTTTTTTATGATTTGTTGAGATTTTTTTGCTCCTTGTAGGTTGGGAGGAGCGACCAAGTTGATTATTTCTTCGAGCTCTCGCTGGAGCGTATCCCAACGAAATGGGAGCGTTGCATTGCAGCCCCCGAATCCTGTCCTCCCGACAATCCGAGGGATCTTTGTTTGACTCTGTTCGCACCGCCTGCGCCTAATCCTCCAAACTTCGCATCGCCCTGCCAAACTCAAAAGGCAAATCCCTCGGCAACACCGCGGCGGGGTGCCCGATGCGCCGCAGGGCAAAATCGCTGACTTTGGCGTGCAGCCAGACCCCCAGCGTGGCCGCGGCAAAGGGTTCCATGCCCTGCGCCAGCAGCCCGCAAATCAGGCCAGCCAGCACATCTCCGCTGCCGCCATGCGCCAAAACCGAAGAGGCAAAAGGCAACACCCGCACAACCCCTTCCGGCGAAGCCACTACCGTAAAAGCGCCCTTGAGCACTACCGTGGCTCCCCACGCTTGCGCGTAGCGGCGGGCAATATCACTCCGCTCCGCTTGCACGGCTTCCACACTCAGCCCTGTGAGGGCAGCCATCTCGCCCGGGTGCGGTGTGAGCACGCTCCGCCGCGGTAAAAGCTTCGGCCAATCGGGCATAGCGGAAAGCAATCGCAGCCCATCCGCGTCGATCACGGTTGGAGGCACATGGCCCATTCCAGGCAGCACCTGCCCAAAGAGCGTCTCAAAAAACGCCCGCGTCCCTTCGCCAAGCCCCAGGCCGGGGCCAATCAGCCAGGCATCCTTCTTTCGCAATAAGCTCTCAAAATTCCCAGCCGCGTCGGCGGCAATAGCGCCATCAAAGGAGGGCAAAAGCTCCCAGATGGCTTCGGGCAAGTGCCCAGCCAAGGCAGGGTGCAAAAGGTCCGGAACGGCCATATAAGCCAGCCCCACCCCCGACCGTAGGCAGGCGCCCCCTGCTAGCAAGGCCGCCCCCGTGTAATGCTGGCTGCCTGCCACCACCAGCGCGCTGCCAAAACTGCCCTTGTGCCCCTCGTCCGATCGCTCGGGCAGCAATCGTCTGGCAAGCTGATCATTGATCACCCGTGGGTACGCCTTGCAATCTTCATAGGCCGCTTCAGGCAGGCCCAGGGGCAGGCATTTCAGCTTTCCAGTGTAAGCCGCCGCTGGGAACTTGAGCATGCCCA
>CAYMNM010000141.1:0-4462 GCA_964391795.1 uncultured Anaerolineaceae bacterium
AGCAGCGTTAAGAGCTCTTTTCGACGGGGAGAACCAGAAGCCAGAATGAGATTTAAGTCAGAAGGCACGTCAGAAATTCTAACATGATTCAATTGGCGGGTTTTGTGGCCGGTGTCAGCGTTTAACCTGAAAGACATCAAAATCGCGTGCCAGGATGGCGTTAGGGAAAATTGCCTGGGCTTCAGCATTGACGTTCTCATCTTTATAGCGGCGCGAAACATGCGTCAGAATCAGTTTCCCAACACCTGCTTCAGTAGCCAGAATAGCAACTGCTTCAGCTGTGGAATGGCCAAATTCTGCCGCCAATTGGGACTCTTCCTTTAAATAAGTGGACTCAATTACCAGTGTATCTGCCCCGCGCACAAAATCCAAAAGCTTTTCAGGCCGGCCCACATCCCCAACCACAACCAGGCAGGTACCCGGTTTTTCTTCGCCAAGTACGTCATCAGGGTCAATCAATCGACCATCCGGCAAAGTAGCCGGGTTGCCCTCCACCAGGTTTTGCCGCCATGGGCCTGGTGGAATGCCAAGTGCGGTAGCTTTTTCAGGCAGGAAAGGGCGCCTGGCATATTCTTCAAAGCGGAACCCAAGAGAGTTGGACCCACGGTGTTCTACTGGAAAAGCAGAGATCTGGAAGTCATCCGCTTGGAATACCAAACCGGGCGATATATCCAGTAAGTTAATCGCCATTGGAGGTTTGCCGCCCCGTAATACAACCCCTGAAACCAAGTCTTCTACGCGTTCCATTGTGTGGGAACTACCGTAGATGTTTACCTCGTCAATCGCTTCCCAGCGCATAAAAGTAGAAAGTAAGCCCGCCAGCCCCAGAATATGATCCAGGTGCCCGTGTGTAAGTAAAATGTGTTTTAGGTGCTTGAAGCCAACCCCCGATTTCAAAATCTGGCGTTGGGTTCCTTCTCCGCAATCCACCATGAAACGGTATTCATCGTGTTTTACAATAAGCGAGGAAAGCCCCCGCTTTATCGAGGGGGCTGAAGCTGAAGTCCCTAAAAACACTAATTCAAACAAGTCAGATCCAATGCTATTGTTTAGCCGCGCTCTTTGCTAATGCTGGACAATTGCTTGAAAACACCAAGCGTAGTCAAGCCTAATTTTAGACCTTGGGAGGCAGTGATGGGCAATTGGCTGTTAGCACTTTCAGACTCTTTGATAAACGACTCAGCCATTTTGTATCCCAAAAAAGCTCCTAATGCTGATCCAAACACTAATGTGATGATTTTTACATTTTTATTCATCTCGTCCTTATCTGAGTCTCTGCTTGAGACTGGTCATAAATTGCTTAATCTGGGCAGCTTTTGAGGCGAATCTGATGCTCGGTTGGGCCGCCAGATTGCTGATTTTGTGTGTTTCGAGCTGCATGCGATGCAGAAATTCCAATACCAGAACCCCCTTACCAGGCAAGATCTCTTTGAGCGCGTTGACTCCAAATGCCAATGCGATTAAGATGGCCAGCCAGATGAGTAAGCCCAGCAAGTGCGGTATGACCACAAATACCGCCGCAGCAGCCCCGATACTGGTCAGATTATCTCCAAATCCACCCGAGAAAACGATGATGAGAATTAGAAAAACCAACAGAAGCAGTGAAGCCAGGACTATCGGAAAAGTAACCTGCCAAAAAGATTGCTTGCGATGCATTTGCAGGCTATAAGGCTCATCAGGCACTGATTTTGTAGACGTATTATCCTGAACCATTCTGCAATTTTAGCATGAGTCAACGCCAAATTTTATCCGACCTCTACACTTGGAAACTTGCAAGCACACTAACTTCCCAGGCAATAGTCCCCCGCCCTTCACTTATACGCAATTGGTGGGCCACTGGGATTTTTCGTGTATAATTTCTTTAACATTTAATGTTGCAGATTTTGTTTTCTGCGGCTTTGCAACCTGAAAAGGTTTGGTTTGGATTTTCTTACCGGTGATTCCGGATGATGGTTTAGATTAATGCTCCGACTGGAGCATATACAAATGAGGATTTGTCTACGTAAAGCAAGTTAACCACAAATACTGATAATCCTCCGGGCGCTCACCCATCAAGCCCCTAAGATCCTTCCGAAGCCGCAGTGGAAAGAGTGGCTTTTTAATGCGTGTCGATCGGAAAATTACTGCCATCGAACCGCAGAAGCGGCACAAAGAACGGCTAAACATCCATTTGGATGGGGAATATGCTTTTTCGTTGGATCGCCTCACTGCTGTTTGGCTTCAATTAGGCCAAACCCTCTCACCCGAAGACATCACCCAACTGCAACAAAAAGATGTGCTTGAGACTGCTTATCGGCGGGCCTTGCACCTGCTTAGCTTCAGGGCTCGTTCAGCGCAAGAATTGGAGCGTTTCCTACAGGATAAAGGCTTCGCGCCAGAGCAGATTTCTCAGGTTGAGGCACGTTTACAGGATGAAGGCTATCTCAATGACCAACGCTTTGCGGAGGATTGGATAAGTAACCGAGTGGCATTTCGCCCTCGTAGCGGCAAACAGATACACTACGAATTGCTGCGCAAAGGCATCCATCGTGAAACCGCTGATGCAGCGCTGAAAAGCGCTCAGTTGGATGAAAACGCCTTAGCCCTGGAAGCCGCAAGAAAACTGGCCCGGCGTTACGTCAGGCTGGAACAGAAAGAGTTTATGCTGAAGCTTGGGGCTGCCCTTGCCAGGCGCGGATTTGATTTTGGAGCAGCCAAGGCTGCCAGCAAGCAATTATGGCAAGAATTAGAACAAGACAAACTATAAAACGGAGCAATTGACACCATGAACTACACCCTCTTTAGCGCGCCATTTGGACCGCAAGGTAATCCCTTGCTGTGGATTTTGGCTGCGATCATCGGAATTGTGCTTGGTTTGGTGGTGGGTTATCTAAGCGCCCGCTCCAAACTGAAGGCAGAGCAGGAAAAAAACCAGCTTACTGCCAAGGATATTTTCAACCAGGCTGAAGAAAGAGCCAAACAAGTAGAGTTGGACGCAAAAGATGCCGCCCTCAAAATAACTCGTGAGGCGGAAAACGATTTGCAACGCAGACGCTCAGAACTGAGCCGTGAAGATGATCGTTTGGTCAAACGCCGCGAAGAATTAGACCGTCGTTTTGATTCTATGCAGCAGCGTGAAGCCAATCTGAACCGTCGGCAGTCAACCCTGGATAAGAAAACCAATGAAATCGATACGATTTATGAACAAAAAATGCAGGAACTGCAAAAGGTAGCCGAGCTGACCACAGACGATGCCAAAGTCCAGTTGCTCGCGGAAGTTGAGAAAACCTCCCGCGACGATATGGCCCGCATTATCCGCCAGATTGAAGCCGAAGCCCGTGAAGAAGGCCAGCAAAAAGCCCGCGAGCTTATTGCCGACGCTATCCAGCGTGTAGCCTCAGATAAGGTTGCCGAAGTGACAACTTCCCTTGTGGAATTGCCTAATGAAGAAATGAAAGGCCGCATCGTCGGCCGCAATGGCCGCAATATCCGTTCCTTTGAGCAAGTTGCTGGCGTGGATGTGATAGTGGACGACACCCCCGAGGCCGTCACCATCTCCTGTTTTGACTCGGTTCGCCGTGAGATTGCCCGCCGCACGCTTTCGCGTTTGGTTGTCGATGGGCGCATCCATCCAGCCTACATTGAAAAGATTTTAGCTGAAGAAACTGCCTTGATGGACGAAGATATTGCCAAAGCTGGCGCGGACGCGGCTTACGAAGCTAACGTCCACGGCCTACACCCCGAAGTTCTCAAGAAGCTTGGGCGGCTAAAATTCCGCACCTCCTATGGCCAAAATCAACTGGCGCACGCGGTTGAAACCTCCCGTATCGCCTCCGTGATTGCCTCTGAACTCGGCGCAGACGTGGAAGTTGCCAAGGCTGGCGCCTTGCTGCACGACCTGGGCAAAGCCATGGACCACAACACTGAAGGCACCCATGCTGTGATTGGTGCTGAATTTGCCAAACGTCACGGCGTGAACGTAAAGATTTGCAACGCAATCGCCTCCCACCACCACGAGGTGGACCAAAGTTCGGTGGAAGCTGTCATCGTTGAAGCCGCCGATGCCATCTCCGGTGCTCGCCCCGGCGCCCGCCGTGAAGACCTGGAGCAGTACATCAAGCGTTTGAAATCCCTTGAGGAAATCGCCAACGCGCACACTGGTGTAGAACAAAGCTTTGCCATTCAGGCAGGGCGCGAAGTACGCATCATCGTAAAGCCGGATGAGATCGACGACCTAGCCGCGCATGAGATTGCCAAGGATATCGCTACTGAGATTGAAGAGAAAATGCAGTACCCTGGTCAGATTCGCGTGACTGTTATCCGCGAGACCCGGGCTGTGAGTTACGCCAAGTAAGCTACTCTTACTGAAAAAGATGAGGTTGACATTTCGTCAACCTCTTTTTATTTACCATTTCTGCAAGTATCGCTTTGGGATTTTGGCGGACTTTTATTGTGGGATTAGGCAGTTAGAAAAAAGGGTTGT
>CAYMNM010000142.1:0-4378 GCA_964391795.1 uncultured Anaerolineaceae bacterium
GAGGCAGCCTTGAAAAATAATAAAAAAGCCACCATTTACGATGTTGCAGAAAAAGCCGGTGTTTCAAGGCAGACTGTTTCACGCGTATTAAATAATCGACTGGAAGTTTCAGAGGAAACCAGGCAGCGGGTTAAAGAGATCATGGCTGAACTAAACTTCCAGCCTAACGCTGTGGCAATGAGTTTATCCAGACAAAAGAGTTTTATTTTTGGGGTTGTCACTTCCGGTTTGAAATATCTGGGCCCTTCACAGGTCTTGAGTGGCATCACAAAAAAAGCCGAAGAATTGGGTTACGGTTTGTTGCTCAAGGAAATCCAGAATTCAAATTCCGCTATCATCATCCCTGTACTGGATTGGTTTAAAGCGCATCAAGCCGATGGGATTATCTGGGCAGCTCCAGAGGTTGAAGACAACCGGCAATGGATAAAAGATGTTTTCCCCATGTTCGACATCCCGATTGTTTTTCTAACCATGGAAGAAGAAAAAAACGTAACGATTGTCACAACCGATAACATCAGCGGTACCAGGGCGGCAGTCAACCATTTGATCCAGAAGGGCAGGAAAAACATAGCCCATATTTCTGGCCCACTCGATTGGTGGGAGGCCCGGCAAAGGAAGTTGGGCTGGGAATCTGCTTTGAAGGAAGCTGGGTTGCAGGTGGATGATCGCATGTGGACTGAGGGTAACTGGTCTTCGAAAAGCGGTAGAAACGCCTTTCTGGAATTGATTGAGAAATATCCCGAAGTCGATGGAATCTTCGTTGGGAACGATCAGATGGCTTTAAGTGTCCTCCAGGCTGCTCCAGAAATCGGCAAGAGAATCCCACAGGATCTTTCGGTTGTTGGGTTCGATGGGATTGCCGAGTCGGAGTTTTACATTCCTTCGTTATCGACAGTATATCAAAACGGGAATGAATTGGGACAAATTGCCGTAACTGAGTTGGTTTCACAAGTAAAAGTCAAATTGACAGAAAAAAAGGCAGTTGAGCCAAAATACATCACTGTTCAACCTGAATTAATTATCCGTCAAAGTTCGTGAATGGAAGAAGGAGGTGGTTATTTTTATATTTGTGAAGTTTGGAAATGCTCCAATTAGTATGCGACCAACCAGAGCATCTCCAGAAAAAACGAACAAACTCAAATGAAGTTGAGTCTACTCGCCCGCAAAAATTGTAACTCTGCGTACCAGCCACCGGGTGGCTGTTATGCGGGAACACAAGATGGTAGCTGAATTCACGGATGAATCTGGTGACCAGATTATGCAGGCTATAGCCGGAAGCTGAGGGTTACATCGATGGGAGATTTACAAAAATCACAGCAGGGTTTTGAGAGCGAAAAAATGATCCTGGGGATTGAATTTGGATCCACTCGCATCAAGGCCGTCCTGATCGATGAAAACCACGAGCCAATCCTCAGTGCCAGCCACGAATGGGAAAATCAGTACCTGAATGACTATTGGACCTACAGTACTGAAAGCGTTTGGGGGGGCTTGCAGGATTCTTATTTACAGTTGGCAGATGCTTACAATCAGAAATATCATTGCCCGTTGAAAACCGTTTCTGCAATCGGCTTCAGTGCCATGATGCATGGTTATCTGCCATTCGGAAATGACGGCGAGTTATTGGTGCCATTCCGTACCTGGCGCAATACCAACACGGGGGAAGCCGCCAAGCAGCTGACAGAGCTGTTTCAATTCAACATTCCTCAAAGGTGGAGTATCGCCCACCTTTACCAGGCAATTTTGAATGAGGAAGCGCACATCAATAAGATCAGATACTTAACGACCCTGGCTGGATACGTCCATTGGCAGTTAACCGGAAAGAAAGTACTTGGGATTGGCGATGCATCGGGCATGTTCCCAATAGATAGCAAGATCCAAAGCTATGACCAGCGTATGATGGAATTATTCAACACAAAAGTGGCAGAGGAAAATTACCCATGGAAGATCCAGGAAATTTTGCCCGAACCTATCATGGCGGGCCAAGCGGCGGGTACTCTTTCTGAGGAGGGAGCTAGATTGCTTGACCCCAGCGGGCAACTTAGGGCAGGGATACCCCTGTGCCCACCCGAGGGTGATGCTGGAACCGGGATGGTAGCCACCAACAGCGTGGCGGAACAAACGGGCAACATCTCTGCTGGCACATCGATTTTTGCCATGATCGTGCTGAAAGATAAGATTTCCAAGGTTTACCCAGAGATCGATATTGTCAGTACGCCAGCCGGCAAACCTGTAGCTATGGTCCACAGCAATAATTGCACCTCCGATCTCAACGCCTGGGTTGAGTTATTCCATGAATTCTCGAGCACGATGGGCCAGGAGCTCAATCAAAGTGAGGTATTTGAGAAGCTCTTTCAAAAAGCGATGGAAGGCGAAGCCGATTGCGGAAACTTGCTTTCTTATAACTATCTTTCCGGTGAACACATTACAGGTTTGGAAGAGGGCAGGCCCTTGTTTGTCCGCATGCCCGATAGCCAATTTTCATTGGCCAATTTCATGCGTTTGCATCTGTATTCGGCGGTTGCCACTTTGCGCATAGGCATGGACATCCTCTTTATCGACGAAGAGGTCAAGATTAGTCAATTGCTGGGTCATGGTGGGTTCTTCAAAACCAAAAATGTGGGTCAGAGCATCATGGCCGCGGCCTTGAACGTGCCTGTTTCTGTCATGGAGACGGCTGGGGAAGGTGGTGCCTGGGGGGTCGCCTTGCTCGCGGCGTACATGTTGAATAAGGATAGCGGTGAGTCGCTGGAGTCTTATCTATCAAAAAGGGTTTTTACGGGTGCACCCGGTTCGACGATCTACCCTGACCTGGAGAGTGTTCGTGGATTTGAGATTTTTATGGGTCGTTATAAAGAGGGTTTGATCATTGAAAAAACCGCGGTGCAAGCGATGAAATGACGAACCACGTTATTGTCTTGGGTGGCTAATAAGCAAACCGCACAAGACGATGATTGACCGGGAAGTGAAATAACAATTTGGAGGCAGCAGTGCAAAAAAATGAGCGTAATGAAGTCTGGTTTGTTGTCGGATCGCAGGTTTTGTACGGATCAAAAGTTTTGGAGACCGTGGCAAAACGTGGCCAGGAAATGGCATTATTGATCAACTCAAATAGGAACCTTCCTTGCAAGTTCGTTTATAAAGGTACGATCAAATCAAACGAGGAAGTCACCGCGATCGTCAAACAGGCGAATTACGATGATAACTGTGTAGGAATTGTAGCCTGGTGCCACACCTTCTCGCCTTCAAAGATGTGGATCAACGGGCTAAATCTTTTACAAAAGCCCTATTGCCACTTCGCCACCCAATACACTGCCGAAATCCCCAACGAAGAAATTGACATGGACTTTATGAACCTCAACCAGTCAGCGCATGGTGACCGCGAGCATGGGTTTATTGGCGCGCGAATGCGCCTGCACAGAAAAGTGATCGTTGGTTATTGGCAAGATGAAGCTGTCTTAAGGGAGTTAGGGGAATGGATGCGGGCTGCGGTAGGCTATAAAGTTAGCCAGAACCTTTCGGTTGTCCGTTTCGGCGATAATATGCGCGAGGTCGCAGTCACCGAAGGTGATAAGGTGGAAGCCCAGATCAAATTGGGTTGGCAGGTTAACACCTGGCCGGTGGGAGAGCTCGTCAACGAGATCAACAAAGTGACTGATGAAGAAGTAGAAGTAAAAGTTGAAGAATATAAGGCAGAATTCCAACTGGATACCGATGACCTTCACGCGGTTACCTATCAAGCAAAAGAAGAAATCGCCTTGGAACGCATTCTGCAAAGGGAGCATGCGGGTGCATTTAGCAATACCTTTGAAGATCTGTGGGGAATGGAAGAACTTCCGGGTATCGCAACGCAGCA
Organism: uncultured Anaerolineaceae bacterium; assembly: GCA_964391795.1. Classification (GTDB taxonomy): domain Bacteria; phylum Chloroflexota; class Anaerolineae; order Anaerolineales; family Anaerolineaceae; genus Mesolinea. The sequence goes on from CAYMNM010000142.1 coordinate 3,854, forward strand.
CTTAATGGCCCGCGGCTTCGGATACGGTGCGGAGGGTGATTGGAAGACGGCTGCCATGGTCCACATTATCAAAGCAATGACGCAAGGGCTGGAGGGTGGCAGCTCCTTCATGGAAGATTACACCTATCACTTTGAAAAAGAGGATGGTTACTCACTTGGCGCTCACATGCTTGAAGTTTGCCCGTCCATTGCGGCGGCAAAACCGCGCATTGAGGTTCACCCGCTTGGAATTGGTGGAAAGGAACCGCCTGCCCGGCTGGTGTTCGAAGGGCATGAAGGCAAGGCAATCGTGATTTCCCTGGTTGACATGGGCGGAAGGCTGCGGCTTATCGTGCAGGATGTTGAGTGCGTGAAACCGATCATGGAGATGCCCAACCTGCCTGTTGCCCGGGTGATGTGGAAGATCAAGCCAAACCTACGGGAAGGTATCAGGCAGTGGATCACAGCTGGTGGCGCGCATCATACCGTGTTGACCTATGATTTGACCGCAGAAGTGCTTGAAGCTTGGGCTGAGATGATGGACAT
>CAYMNM010000143.1:0-1320 GCA_964391795.1 uncultured Anaerolineaceae bacterium
GAGAGCATCTCAGCCATCTTGATGGGGTAGCCCTGGCGTTCCACATCGCGCCCCTTGGGGGAAGAGGTGGTCACCTGACCGGGCAGCGTGGTGGGGGCCATCTGGCCACCGGTCATGCCATAGTTGGTGTTGTTGATGAAAATGGCGGTGATCAGCTCTCCGCGGGCGGCGGCGGCCACAATTTCGCTCATGCCGATGGAAGCCAGGTCGCCATCGCCCTGGTAGGTGAAGACTGTTTTGCTGGGCAGGGTGCGTTTGATGCCAGTGGCCATGGCAGGCGCGCGGCCGTGAGCAGCCTCAACAAAGTCGAAATTGAAGTAGTTGTACGCAAAAACCGCGCAGCCAACTGGCGCTACGCCAATGGTGTTGTGCAGTTCGCCCATCTCTTCCAGCACTTCAGCCACCAGTCGGTGGGCCACACCGTGCGTGCAGCCGGGGCAGTAGTGGGTGGTACGGTCTTCAAAACCAGCGGGGCGCTTATAAACAAGTTTGATCTCAGAATCGGTCATTTCAGGCTCCTGTTCCGATTTTTTGCTCAAGAAGTGCCAACCAGCGGTCGCGCGGGCTGCCTTCCAGGGTAAGCGGGCCTTTGACAAGAGCATTGATAGCATCCAGGATTTCATCCGGGTAGGGCAGAACGCCGCCCATGCGGCCGTAGAACTCAACCGGCTTGCGACCTTTGACAATACCGCGGATATCATCCAGCATCATGCCGTTGTTGGCTTCGACGACCAGGAAGGCTTTTGCCTGGGGAACCAGCTTTTCAACTGCTTCCACTGGGAAGGGTTGTAAGGTGACAGGGCGCAGCAGGCCGACTTTGATGCCTTTTTCACGGGCGGCGCGCACAGCTGAAAGGGCAATGCGCCCTGCAGTGCCGTAGCCAACTACCACGTATTCGGCGTCTTCCAGGTAGTACTCGCGGAAGCGCACTTCATCGCGGCGGATTTTTTGCCATTTGAGCTCATTGCGCAGGTTGAAGCGTTCCTGGGCGGGCGGATCGATATTAATGGAAGAAAGGACCACTTTGGGCTTGCCGGGAATGGCTTTGACAGCCCAATCGGGCACGTCTTCGCGCAGGGGCACGAAGGGCGGTAGTTCGGCAGGCTCCATCATCTGGCCAAGCGAGCCATCCATCATGATGGCGACAATGGTGCGGTACTTTTCGGCCAGGTCAAAAGCCAGCGCGGTCAGGTCTACGGCTTCTTGCACGGAGGCCGGAGCAAGGACGAGCAGGTGATACTCACCGTGGCCACCGCCATGCACCATCTGGTTGTAGTCGCCTTGAGAAGGGGCAATGTTGCCGAGGCCGGGGCCGCCGCG
>CAYMNM010000143.1:1420-4374 GCA_964391795.1 uncultured Anaerolineaceae bacterium
GGGGTAATGGGGTAACCAAAATAAGAAACCAAACCCACGCGCAGGGCAGTTTCGGCCACTGCGATGTTACCTTTGATTAGTTCTTTAGCCATTAGTTGCCCTCCTTCTGGCTTGGGCGTTCGCCACGATAGACCGTTATGGCGGCATCGGGGCAGACTGTGGCGCAGGTGCCACAGCCAGTGCAGAGCTCTGGGTGCAGCATAAATGCAGGGTGGTAACCTTTAGGGCTAAGACGGCTCATATCGAGCGCAAGAACATGACTGGGGCAGTCATTAACGCAAGTCTCGCAAGCCTTGCAATACATTTCATTGATTTCTACCCAACCTCTGGCGGGCATGCACAACCTCCTATGATTTCTGCCATAAACAGGTGAGAAAGGCAGATAATTGACGAAATTAGTATACCTTATTTGGTTTTTAAGCCCTATGCTAGCTCAAAAATCCGCTTATTAACAAAGCAAAGCGCGTATTTGATCTGACTAATCTGGGTGTGAATGGGTTCTGTTAGAGCCCTCAGGACTGGGGCAGGTTTTGTGAGGATCTTCAGGCCAGGGGCAAGTTTTGTGAGCTTCTTCAGGACTGGGGCAGGTTCCAGGAAAGTTTTTAAGCTTTGGTGCGGGCATGCAGCGGGCACTCTGGCCCGGGATAGGGTATAGGGGAGTCTTCAGGCTTGGTCTGGGTACACGCGGCCAAGAAGCGAAATCATCCGTGCTTTGAGGTTCTGGCTGATTTCCCGTGGGTTGAGGCTGGGGGAGAGGTCGGTAGCAAGCAACGCTTCCCCAAAATCGACACGGGGGCGAACTTTCCAGGTATCAGCGTTCTTTTTTCTGAGGGAAAGTGTAAACTGCAGAATTGTGGCCAGTTGTTGCCGGCGGCGCTGTTCCTTGAATAGTTTTAGCGCCCAGTTGCTCCAGGCCCTGGGGTGAACCATCTGGCTGATAAGCAGGGGCTGCAGAACTGTTTCTGGCACTTTGTTGAGGAAGATGCCAATTGAATCGTTCCATTCAGAAATGGACTGTTTTGCGCCTGGAATGAGGGCTGGGTCAGGTTCGAGCAGGCCCTTGGGGCACATCACCACCGCCTTACCGGCTTTGAGGTGCGCGATGATGTGGCGGATGACCTCGGCGCGGTTGGCAACCCCATCTTGATTGACAAAAATGAGATGCTTTTTGAAGTTAGGCAAGTTTTCAAGGGTGGGATGCGAGCCAGCCAGAAAGAATACATCGGGGCGAGTTATCCCTGCCAGGGCAACAAAGCTGTCAATCCAGCCCGGGTGGTTGGTAACGATGAGGGCGGGGCCTTCAGAAGGGATTTGGGCTTCGCCATGGAAGGAAACGCCCAGGGTAAGCCGCTGCAATGCCAGCTGGGCCATGCTGGCTACATCGGTACGCCCCAGGTGCTCATTTAATTCAACCAGAAATTTGCTGAAGTGGACCAAGGACTTTTTGAACAGAAAGCGCATCAGGCTGTATTGCAAACTGCCTGGCTTAAAGCGGAAAGTAGTGAGCAAGTCTTCCTCAACGACTTGCAAGTAGTTATCTGGCGGCATCTCAAGCGGGGCAGTGGGAGAGGTTGGTGCGGTTTCGGTCGTAGGTATTGATGGCATGGTTTATCAATTTTAATCCAAGAAATGGCAGGTAAATTTGAAGGTGTATAGCTTGTGTTGGTATTGATATTGCAACTAATTACCCGACAGAAGTTAATGAAAGGAAAGTGATATGCGATGAAAAACAAAATCCCCCTTCCAAAGGACGTAATTACTCCTCGCAAAAAACGGTCTTTCCTGCACCTGGTTATCCCGACCCTGATTCTTGCGGTTGTAGCACTATTTCTCTTTACACAGGAAAACCAGGCTGCCAGCCCCAAGCAGATCAGCTTGCCTCCGCTTGATGATGCCGTTGTAAATGTTTTGCTGAATGAAAACCTGCCAGCCGCAGTAGCAGAAAAGCAGCTGGACACCTGGAAGATGTACGACGTAAACTTTAGCGAAGGCCGCTATGAAGCGTTGATATGGATGGCGGAGGTGGACCCTGAAACGGGCGAAAACATCCCCGCAGAACCGCACATCGTTTTGGCTAAGTATGATACAGCCACGGCTTTGTGGTCGCTCAAGTTCAGCATTGATGAAGACTTTGGACCGACCATACACAGTTCAGCTTTCAAGGATATCGAATATGCGCAGCAATTCCCGGCGGTGGAACCAAAGGTTCCAAAAGCTCTCCAGACTTTTGGCGGCTATTATCTGCCCTGGAAATCCGGAGACACCAAACGCCTCACCTGGTCGATTTCGCACACTTCCTGTGCCAACAACTACTGCAAGTATGCTTTCGACTTCGCGGATGGCACGCACTTCCCGGTTTTAGCAGCCAAAGGCGCGTATGTGTTCCATTTTCAAGACGGTTGCTGGGACAACGACCATTCCTGCACCAATAGCATCACCTTGCAGGACCGCAGCACCACCCCCTGGACCTATCAAATCTACCTCCACATAGAGCGCAACAGCATCCCGGCTGAGATCCGCAAAATTGGCACTTACGTGCCGCGGGGCGTGCACATCGCTAATGTGGATAATACTGGCTACAGCACAGGCTCGCACTTGCACTTCATGGTAACCAGTGGACTAACCTCCAACCCCTGCAAATGGTACTGCTGGGGGCCTTCGGTGGATATTACCTTCAGGGACGTGAAGGTCAACTGGGATGAAGCCACGCAGGGCGGCAGGCCGCGTATGTATAGTGAGAGAAACTATAGCGGCACCTGGGAGTATGAGCCTTACAACAAGTACACCAGTGGGAATACGCCAGATACAAAGATGTTCTACTACATCCTCTCGCCCATTTTCAAGAGCGACCCGGTTGGTTCTGATGTTGGACAGGCTTATCCTTAAGCCGACGTTCGCACCGTTTATAATTGACCCTGTACAAGCAGGGTCTTTTTTTCTATGAATGAATTGCT
>CAYMNM010000144.1:0-4367 GCA_964391795.1 uncultured Anaerolineaceae bacterium
TCAAACCGACCTGGAACAAAACCAGTGCCAGCAGGGATCAATTTGCCGATGATCACATTTTCTTTGAGACCATAGAGAGGATCTTCCTTGGAAGCAATCGCTGCACCCGCCAAGACCTTGATGGTATGTTGGAAGGAGGAAGCTGAAAGGAAGGAATCGGTACTGAGAGATGCCTTTGAAATACCAAGCAGGATTTCAACAAACCGGGCTGGCTTCTTGCCTTCAGCAACCAGGCGGTCATTGATGCGGCGGATCTCAAGTCGATCTACAAGATCTTGCGGCAAGAACTCGCTATCACCTGGGCGAGTAATCTGAACTTTGTTGAGCATCTTGCGAATGATTACTTCAAAGTGCTTGTCGTTAATATTCTGGCCTTGTGTCCGGTATACCTGTTGGATTTCTTTCAGGAGATAGAGCTCAGTTTCGTTGCGGCCTTTGATCTTAAGAATGGTGTGCGGGTTTAATGAACCTTCGGTAAGGGGCTCACCAGCTTCTACTTTTTGTCCATCTTTAATGATCAGGCGAGCAGTTGTCGGAATTTCATACTCTTCCTTTTCCTGGATTTCATAAGAAACAATAACCTTACTGTCTTCTATGCGCACTCTGCCACCGTTTTGAGCTGTAATGCTTGCCTTTTCATTCGTTGCTAATGCTTCACCGGCAGCAACAACAGTCTCTTCGGCTACTTTAATTTCCCAGCCTTCCATAATTTCATAAGTATCAGAAACCATCTCGGAATTTTCAACCTTAATAGTACGCAACTCAGAATTTTTCTCATTGACAATCAACCGGGCGGTGCCTTTGATGGCGCTAACCACGGCCTCACCTTTGGGCATACGGCGCGCTTCAAACAGTTCTTCAACGCGGGGCAGACCAGTTGTAATGTCACCGCCAGCGGCAACACCACCGGTGTGGAAGGTACGCAGGGTCAGCTGTGTGCCAGGCTCGCCAATGGATTGGGCTGCTACGGTACCAACTGCGGCACCCAGTTTTACTGTTTCGTTCCGGCCGAGGTCGTAACCATAACACTTGGCACAAACACCATGCACGAGTTCGCAGGTAAGTGGCGAACGCACCTTAATGGTCTTGATGCCAGAAACAACAACTTTGCGGGTAAGTTCTTTGTTGAGAACCTCATCGCGTTCAGCAATCACTTCGCCACTGGTCGGATCGATGAGCCGCTCAGCAAGGACGCGGCCGAAGATTCGCTCGCTGTAAGGTTGACCAGCAACGTCATCAGCAGCATTGATGTACAAGCCTTCAAGTGTGCCGCAATCTTCATTGTTGATGATTTGATCCTGGGCAATATCCACGAGACGGCGGGTCAGGTAACCAGCATCGGCAGTACGCAAAGCAGTATCAGCCAAGCCCTTACGTGCACCGTGGGTGGAAATAAAGTACTCAAGGGCGGTAAGTCCTTCGCGGAAGTTGGATGAAATAGGCATCGGGATGATACGGCCAGATGGGTCAGCCATCAAACCGCGCATACCTGCTAACTGAGAAATCGGGCTGAAACCACCCTTGGTAGCGCCGGAGTTGGCCATGGTAGCCAGGTTGCCATCCGGATCGAGATGCTTACGTACGGCATCGCCCACTTTTTTGGTAGTATCCTGCCAGACTTTAATAATGCTTTCGTTTTGTTCTTGCTCGGTCAATAAACCGCGGCGGAATTGCTGTTGAATTTCCTTGACATCCAGGAGGGCCGCATTGACAAATTCTGCCTTTTCAGGTGGTACTGAAATATCAGAAACCGCCATGGTGGAACCTGACTGTGTCGCAAAGCGGAAGCCAACTTCCTTGATTTCATCAGCAACAATGGTAGTTTGATCCAAACCACAGATATCGTACACGTCGGCGATCAAATCGCGGATGCCGCCCTTATCAAGTACCTGGTTGGTAAAGCGCATTTCAGCAGGTAAGCGATCATTCAAAATAACACGGCCAACAGTCGTCTCCAGGATCCTGGTCTCAGGTTCCGAAAGGCGGTTATGGTTTTCGTCATACCAGGTTTCAGTGCGTAGCTTTATTTGTGTGTGCACTTCCACTTGCTTCAGTTGATAAGCCATGATGACTTCATCAATCGAGCCAAAAATTCGCCCATGACCCTTGAGTTGGTTTTTATTCAACATGGTCAGGTAGTAAACACCTAAGACAATATCCTTCCCAGGGGAAATGATAGGTTCGCCACTGGCGGGTTTCAGCAGGTTTCTACTGGCAAGCATCAGATCTCGTGCTTCTTTAACAGCTGCGTCAGAAAGTGGCACATGCACGGCCATTTGGTCACCGTCAAAGTCAGCGTTGAAAGCCGTACAGACTAATGGGTGCAACTGGATGGCACTACCTTCAATCAGACGTGGCTCAAAGGCCTGAATACCCAAGCGGTGAAGCGTTGGAGCACGATTAAGTAGTACAGGCCGCTGCTTGATAACTTCTTCCAATACTTCCCAAACTTCCGGGCGATTCCGCTCAATGAAGCGTTTAGCGCCTTTGATGTTGGAGGTGTAACCGTGCTTATCAAGGCCAGCGATAACAAACGGGCGGTAAAGTTCAAGCGCCATGGTCTTGGGAAGACCACACTCGAAGAGTTTCAGATCAGGACCCACAACAATAACAGAGCGACCTGAATAATCCACGCGCTTACCCAAAAGGTTGCGGCGGAAGCGGCCCTTCTTACCCTTCAGCATGTCGCTAAGCGAGCGTAATTCTCGACGGCCGCGTCGGGAAAGCATGCGCCCGCGTTGTGAATTGTCAATCAAGGAGTCAACAGCTTCCTGAAGCATACGCTTTTCGTTTCGTACGATAACATCCGGAGCTCCAAGTTCCAATAAACGCTTGAGCCTGTTATTGCGGTTGATGACACGCCGGTAAAGGTCATTTAAATCTGAGGTAGCAAAACGACCACCATCCAATTGAACCATCGGGCGTAAATCGGGTGGAATTACAGGTAGAACAGTCAATATCATCCATTCAGGTCGATTGCGTGAACGACGGAATGCTTCGACAACCTTGAGCCGCTGTGTCGCTTTTTTGCGCTTTTGTTTGCTTTTTGTAGTGCGGGCTTCCTGCCAAAGGTCTTCGGCTAGTGCGTCCATATCAAGCCGTTTTAGGATGTCATAGAAAGCTTCAGCTCCCATGTCTGCCTTGAACACCTGGCCATACTTGGATTTCAGTTCACGGTAATGCACTTCGCTCAGGAAAGTGAAAGGTTGTAATTCGTATAATTCATCGCGCTGACGTGCGTTTTCAGTTTTGGTTTGGCCGTTGTCTTCGTCCAATTGGCCGCGAATGTCCTCCATGTTCAGGTCTGATTTGGCTTTGATCTCATCTTTCTGGATCTTAATGCCATCCACCTGACGGTTAAGTTCAACTTTCAGATCTTTTTCAAGGTCTTCAGTAAGCTCTTTAACAATTTTTTGAACTTTGTTTACGTGCTTATTCGCGACAACTTCTTCAGCTTCAACCACAACAACGTCGCCTGTTTCAGCTTTGAAAACGATCGCTTTGTGGAAGGATTTGCCAATTTTTTCTTTAAGGTCCTGCTCAAGGTGCTGCCCTTCAGAGATCATGGGTTCGAATAAAGCAGCGGCTTTTTCATCATACTCTTTGGTTAAAGCATCAACCTGGGCATCAAATTCCTTCAGTTGACGATCACGTGCCTTTTTTACTTCAGCAATTTGCGCGTTCACTTTTTCAATTAGTTCACGTTCCGAAATGCTGATTTCATCGTCCAAGCGCTTCAGAGCTTTTTGACGGGCGTCTTCATCAACGTATGTGACGATATATTGGGCAAAGTAGAGAACCCGATCCAGATTTCGACGCGAGATGTCTAATAGCAAGCCCAGGTAAGATGGAATACGGCGGGTGTACCAGATATGTGCGACCGGAGCAGCAAGGTCGATGTGACCCATGCGTTCGCGGCGTACGGAAGAGCGGGTTACTTCCACACCGCATTTATCACAGATAATTCCCTTGTAACGAGGATTCTTGTATTTACCACAGTAGCATTGCCAATCGCGGGTTGGCCCGAATATGGCTTCACAGAACAAACCGTCTTTTTCAGGTCGCAGTCGACGGTAGTTAATTGTTTCAGGTTTTAGAACTTCTCCATATGACCAGCTATGAATTGTTTCGGGGGATGCCAAATTGATGCGTAAGGCTTTCATTTCTTTAGTTTCCACTCGTACCTCCAAGTTACAGACGGTGAATTAATACGCAAAAAATCACCGAGATAATAATCTCAGCCGATTTTTGGGATTTTACCGGTTATTCCATGCAAACTATTATTATATGTAATTATAGGAACTTTTGTCAAGAAAATTAGTTGATTAAAATAGAGTTTCGTAGAGGCATGACAACGGTAAAGGTAC
>CAYMNM010000145.1:0-4318 GCA_964391795.1 uncultured Anaerolineaceae bacterium
GCCAGCGTTTGCATAAAACGCTGGTCGTGCACGGAATCCGCAAGCGTGAGGTAAAGAATTTTTTTCATGACAATTGGGTCCAGCGCAGGTCTTGCCCTTTTTCCAGGTTTTGTTCTGCCTTCAGGCCAATTACTTTTTCGATGTCATAGGGTTCGATCGCGCCGGGGGTTGCCGGTCGTAGAACCTCAATCATCTCGCGGGTGAAAACTTCGCCCGCCTGGATAGCCCGTGCCGCCCGCAGGCAACGCCTCTGCACAATGACAGTATCTTTTTCGTTGCCAGCCACAAACTTAGAGCCGGAGCCCAGCGCGCGTTCCAATTGGCGCGTGTTCTGCACCATGTCCGCCCAGCTTTGCGGGTTCATGGCAAAAGCGTGGTCGGGGCCTTCGCGCAAGTTACTATCCGTGAAGTGTTTTTCAACCACCCTGGCTCCGAGTGTTACGGCCCCCAACACCGTAGCGTGCCCATGGGTGTGATCGCTTAAACCAAGCACCAAATCCGGCCACATCTCGTGGTAGGTTTTGAGCACATTCAGGTGGATGTGGTCATAATTTCCCGGGTCTGCTGTGTAATTAGTGTTGCACTGCATTAGAACCAGTTCCGGGTTGATGGCCAGGATGGCCTGCACGGCGCGTTGCACATCCCCGATATTTGCCGCCCCAGTTGCCAGCAGCACGGGTTTGCCTTTTTTGGCCATGCGCTCACAGGCTTCAATCCAGGTGATGTCGCCAGACCCAATCTTGTAGGCCGGCACAAAACTTTCCAGCATATCGGTAGCTTCAAAGTCATAGGGTGCGGAAAAGAAATCTATCCCTGCTTCATCACAGGTATCCCGCAAGGCTTGCGTCCACTCAAAAGGAATTGAAGCGGCATCGTAAACTTCCACAACGCTTTTCTTCCACCTGGCCTGATGCGACACCTGGGAATTCATATGCGTAAAGCCGTAATCAGAGACGATTTTTGGGCCACGGAAGTTTTGGAATTTAGCCGCGTCTGCCCCGGCTTCGGCTGCCAGCTTGATCAGCGCAATCGCCCGTTCAAGGCTGCCGTCATGGTTGGCAGCAATATCGGCCACAAAATAGGTGGGGTGTTTTAGACCAATCGTGTGCTTACCGATCTGGATGTCCATCATTCCTCCTTATTGTTGCCAAAGCTCAGAATACGGTCCCGCAGGCCCATATCCTCAGCCAGATGGAGCGCCTTTAGCCCTTCGACGATCCCGGGCAGTTCGTGCCCGAGCGCCAGACGCAGTTTTTCGTTATTCATTGATAAATTCAACGAGCGTTGGGTGGTCAGTTCTGAATCCATCACACTGATGGGGCTCACCAGGCTTTCATCAAAGCCGAACTCCCTTGCCAGGCTCACCCCAAATGCATACTTGCTGACAGCCTGACTGCCAAAAAAGTGATAGGTTCCGTGCAGTTCTTTCTCCAGTGCTTCCAAAAGCAGGCTGGCAAGATGTTCCACGTAGAGCGGTGTAAAGATCATGTCGGTGAAGCCGTTGGCGGTCTCTTCCGCTTTTAGGCGCTTGTAGAAAAATTCAGCCAACGAGCGTTTGCCGCTCAGCGTCCAACCAAAAAAGACCACCCGCCCAATAATGGCTTCTTTGTATTCAGAGTTCACATTGTCTTCGCCCACCAGTTTGCTATGAGCATAGGTGTTGATGGGGTTGGGCATATCAATTTCGCTATAGTCACCCTTGGTGCCATCAAAAACAGCATCGGTTGAGATGTGCAGCAGCGGTACGCCCATGCGCTTAAGATGCCAGGCCAGAAGCCCCGGTACTTCCGCGTTGAGTTGGTAGGCCAAATCCGGGTTTTTATCGCAGCCCTCAAGGTTGGCCAGGGCAGCTGAGTGCACCACCAAGTTGGGTGCAGTGGCCTCAAGTTTCTCTCGTATGTGCTTGGTGTCTGTCAGATCAAACTGTTCCACAGCAAACGGCGCATTCGCCAACAACTGCCGGTTCGCCCAACCAATCACGTCGTAACCTTGGCGTTGGGCATACAGGGCCAGGTTCAGCCCCAGGTGCCCGCTCGCGCCGGTAATGAGTAATTTTTTCATTTAATGTCCCCTGGCAAGCTCTTGTTCGATCGGGTCGATGATCTGCTTGATACCTTCCAGGTTCAGCCATTCAGTATTATTGGCGCTCGTGTACGTAAAACCATCCGGAAGGGGCTTGCCTTTATCCTCCCAGGCATGGCCAAACCAGAGCGCGTTACTGGGCTGCACAACGTACATATCCGGCATTTCCACCGTGGTTCGGGCTTCATCCTCACCAATCAGGCTCTCGTGCAATTTCTCTCCCGAGCGAATACCAATGATCTTAATTTCGGCCTCAGGCGCAACCGCTTGGGCCAAGTCAGTCATCTTCATGGATGGAATCTTGGGCACAAAGACTTCGCCACCCTGCATCTCTTCTATGCAACGGATGACAAAACGCACACCCTGTTCCAGCGAAATCCAAAAGCGCGTCATGCGCTCATCAGTGATCGTCACGGTGCCGCTGGCGCGCTGTTGCAGGAACAGTGGTACCACTGAGCCGCGTGAACCCACCACGTTGCCGTAACGCACGCAGGCAATGCGGGTGTTGCGGCCGCCGGCATAGGCATTGCTCTGCACAAAGAGCTTCTCAGCAGCCAGTTTGGTGGCGCCATAAAGGTTAATAGGGTTTACCGCTTTGTCAGTGGATAGCGCCAGCACTTTGGCAACTTTATTGGCAATCGCGGCATCAATCACATTTTGCGAGCCCAGAATATTGGTTTTGATGGCCTCGCTGGGGTTGTATTCGCAGGCAGGCACTTGCTTGAGCGCGGCTGCGTGCACAATCACATCTACCCCGTAGGTGGCCAGCGTCAGGCGTTCCTTGTCGCGCACATCACCGATAAAAAATCGGATACGCGGGTCAGTAAAACCACCGGTGGCACGCATTTCATGTTGCTTCAGTTCGTCTCGGCTGTAAACAATGATCTTGGCAGGGTGGTATTCATTCAGCATCAGGCGGATAAATTTCTTGCCAAACGAGCCTGTTCCACCGGTTACAAGAATTACTTTGTTGGACCAATCCATATGAACTCCTTAAGCCCTGGCCTATTTAGCGGCAGGCTTGCTGATGACAATTAATGGGTACTGCCCGTTTTCACCAAAGTAGCGTGGAAAACGATCTTCAAAACAGGATAGCAACTTGAGAGCCCTGTGCCCGCGCGGGTTGGAGCCAATCACGGTTCGTAAAAATCTCACGCTCACGCTGCGCCAGCTCAGAATGCGGAATGGAAACTGCCCGGTAAAGGTGCTCTTGAACCATCTGGCATCGTTTTTTGCCACAAAGGTACTGGCTGGCCCGCTTGTTTTCTTAGCACCATCTACTGATTGCCCCATCGGGCTTGCGCCCTGGGGGATTGGTTTCAGCTCAAACTCCTTGCGGCTTCTGCGTCTGGCAAGGCCTTCGATTCGCTGCCAAATCTTTTTTAACTTGAAATCCATCCAGCCATCCACGGTTGCCATTGAGCGCCCTGGTTTCAGACAGCGGTACAGACCCAGGTAACAGGCTTCTTTTTCTTCCATCGGCAAATGGTGAATTGTGTGCAGTGAAACAATGCCGTCAAAAACCTCGCTCTTCAAGGGTAAATGGGCGATGTCGCCCACCACATAGAAGCCCTTATCAGCCAACTTCTTGCGGGCTTCCTGAAGCGCAACGATCGAAAGGTCAAAACAGACCCGCCGTTTGTATCCCTCAGAGTATTTTAGATAAGCCTCATACTGCACCGGTCCAGACCCGGCATCCAATAAATATTCGCCATTTGGAGCCAGATGTTCCCCCACGCGGGCATGTGCCCTGGCAATATAATCCGCGCTGACCGGCCGCAAATCTTCATATTCAGCATTCTGGTAGAGACCGTTCGCCTCAAGTTGCCAGCCAATTTCGTTGTAGAAGCGTTCAACTTTCTGTTTAATTTCGTCAGGCATTTTTGCTGCCTTCCTTATTTTGAATTTCCTTCAAGCGTGCCAAACCGCGCTGTTTCCAATCCAGTGGCTCGCCCACCAAATAATTGAAGGTTTGGGCATAGCGAGCTTGGCCCTGTGGGTTGAGCACATAACGCAGCGGCCTTGCTTTGAAGTCTTCCGCCAGCCAGAGCAAATGCCAGGGGAAGGGCAGCGAGAACTCAAAGAAAAAGAGGTATGCATACAACCAGGCTTGTTCAGTCTGCTTGGGGTTCAGACGTGCTTCACGTGGTTTGGCAAGGATTTTATCCAGCATATTCTGATATGCCGGCCAATCGACCGGGTCGTAGGTGAAGCCTTTTTGGGCGTAATGCGTGCG
>CAYMNM010000146.1:0-4294 GCA_964391795.1 uncultured Anaerolineaceae bacterium
GGGAAGAAAGTGGCCAATTTTCCCGTCACCGCCTGTTCTTCAAGTTGGCCGCTAAAGTTCAATGCAAGCCCAGGCACATTGTTGACCATTAGGGCTTGCGGCTCGTCCGCCTCGAAGCCAACCATGGAACTTGCCATGCGATCGCGAATCATGGCCAGGCAATCGCTGGAGCTGTGGTTGACCCCGCCTTTTTCGCTGTTCAAATTAAGGTAGAGGCCGCTAAACTGATTGCCCATCGAAACGCGATTTTCCTCTTGAATTAAAGGCAGTCTATCTCCACTGGCATTCCAGGCCACGATGGGCTGAAATGCGTAAGCAGCTTCTTTGACCGTTATTTCTGGCCCCAATAAAATGAAACTGGCAGGGTCGGGTGTGGCTGTGGGCAGAGGGGTACCTGTGGCACCCACAGGCGGCACAAAGCTGGGTGGCGGCGTAACGTCAGGGCGCAGAGGAAGAACTGAACAGGCACTCAGCAATATCAGCGTAAACAGAACCAAAAACTTGTGCAGAGAAAGGTCATTTCTTTTCATAAACAAAAGCCCTTGGCAATCATAAACCTTGGCTTCGTTAAGTAACAGGTCTGGCTCACGGTTTAAAGCCCCCGGGCAGCACAGTAGGCTCAGGATACTTCAGTTGAAAGCTGGCCAGAACTTTACGGAAAGTGGGCAAAAAGGCCTTCCAGGCACTGTCTTCCCCCAAACCAACGAAGGCAATGGCATAAGCGCTGCTGTTCACCAGCACTTCACGGCCGGCCAGGTAGCTGTTTTGCCAGGGCTTGCCAAAATCCAGCAGAATGGCGTTCATGCGGTCCACGGTGGTCTCGCCGCGGTTAAAAACCTCCTGCTCGTTGTCGATCAAACCTTCCAGAAAAGGCTGAAAGTAGCCCTTGATAATGGCCAGGCGCGCATCTGGGTCTGGATGGGTAATCGGCACCACCAGGATGTGCACACTTAATTCCCCCTCAACACCTTTTGCATCCGCTGGGCTAAGCTGGAGCACATGCTCAGCTTCGTCATACGCTGCCGTCCAGGCTTTCGGTATTTTCAGCTCGTAAAGGCCTTCGGGGTTGACATAATCTACAAGAGTTAAGGTTTCAGCTTCAGATGAGCAGGCGCTGAGTAGCACAAGCAAAATGGTGAGTAAAAATAAGGGCTTGTAAAAAATTCGTGGCTGCATTCCCTAAATTCTAACGCAATTAGCAGGTCTTGATCCGCCCTGTGAAAGTATAATCAGGGCGTGATTGAAGGCATTGATGAAGTCATCCTGAGTAAGCGCAAACGCATCACCCTCACAGTGCAGCCGGGTGGAAGAACTATTCTACGAGCCCCCTTACGGGCAAAAGAGAGCACATTGCGGGCTTTTGTAGAGGCACAGGGCGAATGGATCGCGCGGGCCAGGCAACGCATGAAGAGGCTGCCAGAACCGCCAGAACCATACCGCTTTGTGGAAGGTGAAGCGATCCTTTACATGGGTGCCCGTTATCCCCTAAGCCTGGTCGAAAAACAAAAAACCGGTCTGGTTTTTAAAGAAGGGCAGGGCTTCTGCTTGGCCATTGCACATCAAAAGCAAGGGGCGAAGCTGCTTGAAAATTTCCTGCGTAATGAAACCCGGCGTCTTTGCCAGGCCTATATCAGCCACTATGCCCCCGTGTTGGGGGTAGCGGTGGCAGCGGTGCGCATCAATCATGCCAAAACCCGCTGGGGCAGCTGTTCAAGCAAAAACACGCTTAACTTTTCACTGCGTCTGGCCATGGTACCGCTGGCTTGCCTGGAGTATGTGGTTGTGCATGAGCTTTGCCACACATGGCATCATCACCACGGACCGGCTTTCTGGGACTTGGTAGAAAAAACTTTGCCTGGATATAAAATTCCCCGAGCCTGGCTGAAAAAACATGGTGCCGGCCTTCCCCCAATTGCTGGGTAGTGCACAATCTTGGAAACAAGACTATCTCAAAATTCCGCTTGACCAGCCACACAGGCTTCAAAGAACAACGCAAGCCGTTCCCAATTGTTAAAAATCTTCCTAAATCGGAATCTTGAACCTTAAAAGATTCCGATTTTGACATCTTCCTTTTTCCAAAAAGCCTGATATAGTATTGCTTATAAATAGAACAAACATTCTATTATTCAAGGAGGCAGCGTCAGTGCAACAACTAAACCCCACTTTTATGGCTCATACGCAGTCCCTCCGGGAGGCAAAGATCCTCCCTGGCCAAGCCTGCCTCAACAAGGCAGGCCGCTGCCAGCGGGAACTCATCACCGGAGAGGGCGAAGAGCTAAACTATCGCCAGATCCTGCACAACCTGATGGAACGCAACGCAGATATAGACCCGCTCAGCCTGGCCGCGCATTACTCAAGCGCCCAGCGCCTGCAGCTGGCCGAAACCGCCCTGCATTGCCTGGATGATGAAATCCGCAGTCTCAGGAAGGCGAGCCTTGCTTTTAGGCAGTTAGCCGAGATGAGCAGAGATGAGGGGGAGCTGAAGGCGGCTGGTAACGTGCTTGAAATGTACGGCCGCAGTTGCATTCGCATCGCCAACCTGATCAAGATCAACGTTGGCCTCAAGGGCGGGGAAGGCGATGAATTGGCATCTCAACTTTTGCGTGCCATTGATGCTGTTAGCTTTGCGCCAATCTCAGAGTCGGAGCTCGCCGATGGAAGCCATTAGCCGCCTGTCAGGCTATACCTCTCAAGCATTACCGGAAATTAAAGCCCTAAGAGAATTCGGGGCTCTGCGAAATCTCACGCCTTCTGGCGCTTCTGAAAATCAATCTGCCTTCCTGCGCAGCCTGCGCGAAGTGGACTATTTCACCGAGATTTTCGGGGGCATCCGCCTGCGCTCTTACCAGCGGGCGGTTGCCCACGCGGTCACCCGATCCGTCTTGGGGAATCTGGGGCAGAGTATTGTGGTCATGTTCCCGCGCCAAACAGGTAAAAACCTGCTGCAAGCCGAGTTGGAAGTTTATTTTTTGGCCATGTTTTCGCGGCGAGGGGCAGAGATGGTCAAGTTTTCGCCCACTTTCCTGCCGCAGTCCGTCAACGCCATGCAGCGGCTTGAGACCGCGTTGGAGGCCAACCACATCACCCAGGGCCGCTGGGCTAAATCCGCTGGCAACCACTACAAGCTCGGCCGCGCGCACCTCACCTTTTTATCTGCCGCGCCCGAAAGCAACGTGGTCGGCGCAACCGCTTCCACTTTGCTGGAGCTGGATGAGGCCCAGGATATCAGCCTGGAGAAGTACGACAAGCAAATTGCCCCCATGGCCGCCTCTACCAACGCCACCCGCGTCTTCTGGGGCACCGCCTGGACCGATCAGACCCTGTTGGCACGCGAACTGCGCGCTGCACGAGCTGCTGAAAATAAAGATGGTCAACCGCGCGTCTTTTGGATCAGCGCGGAGGCCGTCCGTAAGGAAGTGCCGGCCTATGGCAACTTTGTGGATGAGATTGTGGCCCGGCTTGGGCGCTCGCACCCATCAGTGCGCAGCCAGTATTTTGGGGAGGAAATCCAGGGGGCTGGCAGCCTCTTCACCCCACAGCGTATGGGTTTGATGCAGGGCAGCCACGTTGCTCTGCAAAGCCCGCAAAACGGCAAGGTTTACGCCATGCTGGTGGACCTGGCCGGTGAAGACGAGGCTCTTCGAAACCTCGCTGCGGAAAATGGGCTTGCCAACCCCGGCCGCGATGCCAGCGCGGTCACCGTCGTCGAGGTGGACACCCTCTGGCTCTCAGACAGCCTCTTCCATCGCCCGCGCTATAAAGTGGTCTGCCGTTATCAGTGGCTTGGCCTCAGGCAGGCGGCCCTCTTCAGCCAGCTTCTGGACCTGGCTGAGCATTGGCAGGCACGCAAGCTGGTGGTGGATGCCAGCGGAGTGGGCGCGGGCGTGGCTTCCTTTTTGCGCGACCGCCTGGGAGACCGGGTTTTGCCCCTGGTCTTTAACCAAAGCCTCAAATCCAGCCTGGGTTGGAACTTCCTATCCATCATCGACACCGGCCGCTTCCAGGATTACAGCTGCCAGTCTGCAAGCCCCTTTGACCGTGAGCAAACCGCGCTAAAAGCGTCTTTTGAACAGCAACTAATGGCTTGCCAGTACAAAGTGAGCATCGGCCCTGAAAAAACATTGCACTGGGGCGTGCCCGATGGTGCCCGTGGCTCAGTCAGCCGCCAGCCCTTACACGACGATTTGCTGATTTCTGCCGCCATGACGGCAGTTTTGGACGAACAGGATTGGGCTTGCCCCGCGGAACCGATTTTGATTGCCGCGCCGGACCCAATCCGGGAAATGGAGGGAGC
>CAYMNM010000147.1:0-4275 GCA_964391795.1 uncultured Anaerolineaceae bacterium
CATTACTTGAAATTCAGCAACTTACCTATGTATAATTAACTTGTCCCTGCGAATAGCATCTCATCTGCTCACAGTCTTGTTTGACATTGGAGGAAAAATGAATAGCAATAAGAATGTCTTGATAGGCATCTTGCTATTGCTTTTGCTCAGTTGGTTTCCTCCTTCATCCCGGACCACAGCACAGCCACTGCAGCTAAGCACGATTTACACTGTCACCAACACTAATAACGATGGTATTGGGTCTTTAAGGCAAGCCCTTGTTGACGCAAGAGATCACTCAGGTTTGGACTACATTTATTTCGACATTCCAACGACAGACTCAGGATATAGCCCTCCGCTTGATGTGTGGTTCATTAAAGTAACTACTGTTTTGCGAATCGAAGATGCAGATGGCGTGGAAATATATGGGGCTACACAAGATACTACGAATGCCTACCTGCCTGCGATTGTCATCGAACCCGTTGGCACCCCTGCTGGTGCTAACTTGCTGACAGTACTAACGGATCATAATAAGGTTTTTGATTTGGGGTTCTTTAATAGTACGGGTAATGGGATACAAGTTGAAGGCGAATCTAACACAGTGGAGCGAAATCAGATCTTTACTTCTCCTTATCATGGTATCAACCTGGTTCCAAATGCAAATTCCAACCTCATTAGGGACAATCACATCAGCGGCCATGCTCAGGGAGGGATCTTCATCGAAAATGCTTACACAAACATCATAGAAGATAACATAATTGGCCCACAACCAGCCTATATTACAACTGTTCCCCGAAACGGTGGTGATGGCATAGCCGTCGTTGGGGGCGCTTATAACATAATCCAAAACAACATCATCAGTCACAACATAGGGCACGGCATCCGGCTTTCGCTATCCACTGAAACCTCAATAATCTCAAATACCATCGGTTTGACCGCGGACCTTACATCCCCTCTTGGAAACAATAAGTATGGCATCTATATCGAAGGCCGAAGTAACTTTATAAGCAATAACTGGATATCGGCGAATGCCTGGGATGGTATACGCCTGCATGGCGCGGATACCAATTATAATCGGATGCAAAAGAACAAAATTGGCATATCTTTCTCAGGTCTTGCCCCCAACCAGCAACACGGCATTGGTATTTATGATGGTGCTAATGATAACTACATTGGTAATGCTGCGGATGCCAGTGAATCCAATATGATTGCAGGTAACGATTGGAGCGGTGTTGCGATCGTCGATTCCCCGCTCGGGAGTAACGACATCCACTTCAATTACATACTTTACAATGGGTACTATGGAGTGAATATTGTAAACAGCCCTGAGAATAATATTATTGATAATAAGATTATTGGGAATGGTGAACTGGCAACCTCTGCTGGTGTGCGGATTGAAAACACAAGCGGTGAGGTGGATCGCTCAGACCGTAACCTGGTGTTTTACAATAGCATCGCAGGCAATTCTGGCAAGGGAATTGAGCTAACCGATGATGCCAATATTGAAATTGATGCTCCAACCATATTCTCCGCCTCTTGTACAAATGTGTTGGGAACCACAACCCCCACTTGTGGAACAACTTGCCAGGTCCAAATCTTCTCTGATAGCGAGGATGAAGGCTTTAAGCTGGAAGGGACAGTAACAACAGTGGGGGGCGGGAACTTTAGCTGGTCTGGATTCCTGGATGGTCCAAACGTGACCGCTACTGTTAACGATGCCTTAGGCAACACAAGCGAGTTTTCTTTAGCCAAAGTTAATGCCTGCCTCCACTTATATCTGCCCCTCATCATGAATTGACTCCAATGAGAAGGTTTGAGAACGTTCCAGAAGAGAACATAGCAATAAGGCCGTGTTTACCCTTGTGACTATACGTTCCAATAATAAGCAAAAATAAAATTAACCCGGGTAGAAAAATCTGCAAATACAGAAAAGGCTGACCTGCCCGGTCAGCCTTATGAACTGTTCAATGTTGGAACCTTTAGCGCTGCACGCGGCCGCTGCCGTCCCCAGACATTAGTTTGACCACATCATCCGCCGAGACCCGGTTGTAATCTCCGTTGATGGAATGCTTGAGGCAACTGGCCGCAACGGCGAACTCCAGAGCTTCCTGATAAGTCTCGTAATGGTTCAAGCCATAGATCAGCCCACCAGAGAATGAATCTCCCCCGCCCACACGGTCAATAATGTCGGAAATTAAGTAACGCTTGCTGACAAGGAAGTTTTCGCGGTCGTTCAGACAGGCCGCCCAACCATTCGTATCCGCACTTTTGCTCTCACGCAAGGTTATGGCAATCATTTTCATTCGTGGGTAGGCTTCAAGAACTTTATTACTTAGTTGTTCATAAATGGCATAAGAAAGTTCACCACTTTCAACTTCCACATCCGCCTTAATTTCAAGCGCCTTCTGGACGTCTTCTTCATTGGCAATGGCTATGTCAACAAATTTCACAAGTTCCCGCATAACCTCGCTGGCTTTCTTGCCATACTTCCAGAGGTTCTTGCGGTAATTGAGATCGCAAGAGACGGTTAAGCCCATCTCTTTAGCTACGCGCACACTCTCAAGTGCATTCTGACCCGCAAGCTCAGAAATCGCCGGGGTTATACCAGTGATGTGAAACCAACTGGCATCTACAAATATCTGCTGCCAATCAAAGCTACCAGGCTTAGCAGTGGCAATAGATGAGTAGGCGCGATCGTAGATAACCTTACTGGGCAACTGATTGGCACCGGTCTCAAGAAAATAAATCCCCATGCGCTCGCCCTGGCGCACAATATCGCTCGTGTCCACTCCCAAGCCACGCAGCTCACAGATGCAGGCATCAGCCACAGCATTTTTGGGCAGGGCCGTTACAAAGGAGACCGGCATATCAAAGTTAGCCAGGCTGACCGCCACGTTCGCTTCGCCTCCGCCAAATGTAGCCTCCAAAGTGGGAGATTGAAATAATCTCTCCACCCCAGGAGTTTTAAGCCTCAGCATCACTTCGCCAAAGGTTACTGCTTTCATGTTAGCTCCTTACTTTTGCTGCAGGTGGATCGCGAATCCGCCAATTTGCTTCTGCAAGTACGCAGCGATAATTTTTCCGTTTTGGCTCTTGATTGCTTCGGGATTCAGCGCAAATCCCCTCGTTTCAAGATAATTCATTGCCCGCTTGATATCATTGGTTCGTACGGCCAAGTGGCCATGCTCACCCAGGTAAATGGACTTGATAAACTCAAAGCCAGTGCCGGCGTAAACCGAACTGTTGCCGTCTTTGACAGGCAGATTGAAAATCGCTGCCAAATCTGCGGCAGACTCAAGCGCTTGTGCCTCTGTCTCGCAATTGATACCCACATGTGCCAGCTCGAAGCCCAGCATCGTTGCCCTGCTCTCAGCGGCCAGACGACTGATTTTTTCAAAGTTATGATCGGTGATATCCGCCTTTGAACAAACCCAACTTCCACCAACTGCCAAAACGTTAGGTGTAGACATAAACTCAGCCAGATTCTCCTGATCTACGCCACCTGTCGGAATAAACTTGAGGTACGGGAATGGCCCACCAAGCGCCTTCAGAGCGGCGATTCCGCCGTAGACATTCGCGGGGAAGAATTTGACCAGGTCAAGGCCATAGCTCATCGCCTTGGTAATCTCAGTAGGGGTCACACAGCCGGGTGTCACCAGGATGTTTTGTTGCAGGCAGTACTTTACAATCTCTTCATTCAATCCGGGTGAAACAATAAATCTCGCTCCAGCTTCGATGCAAGCCTTGCAATCATCGAGCGTGAGCACGGTACCCGCGCCAACCAGCATTTCCGGGCAATTTAAGGCAACTTGATGGATGGAATCAAGACCAGCAGAGGTCCGCAATGTAATCTCCATCACATCAATTCCGCCCGCCAGTAAGGCTTTGGCAGTTGGTACAGCATCTTCTGCATTGGTTATTACGACCACCGGGACTATCCCACAGTTGTAAATCCGTTCTTTGATTGTATTCATCGTTCCACTCCTGAGTTTTCTATTCCAGATTATTTTCCTTGCGGAAGGATTTCCAGGCTGTTTCAAAAGCAATTTCTTTGATGTCCAGTGCATGTCTCTGACGCCAAATTACCTCAGTTTGATTCTCTTCAATCACAATTTCCTGGATTTGTTCGTTCAAATCGCCACTATCCAGATCGAACCCCAATCCCGGCCAAAGTTCACCGAGTTGGATGCTCGCATTGGAGTCGACATACAATGCGGAACCTCGGCTACGACCGCCTTTTTCAAAGTAATCAAGCATTGCCCGGCAATAAATCCTCTGACTAACCAGGGCATCCCT
>CAYMNM010000148.1:0-4250 GCA_964391795.1 uncultured Anaerolineaceae bacterium
GTTGGCAACGTCGGCTGGTTTGCCGCACATGCCGCGCCGGGTGCAGCCAGTGTTTTTCATTGTTTCCTGGCATTGGTAACAGAACATATCAGTAAGCATTAATTAACTCCTTTGGAAATTTTACACTTGAATAATTCTACTATAGCTTCTATATGTGGAGTATTTTGACATTAAAAGTTGGTGATTACGCACATAAAAGCAACCTAATCTGCTCTCCCTTGCGTTTACCCCTTGAGGTAAGCTTTTTCCCACTCTCCAATTTGAGCATGCAGGAATTCATGAACGCCATGCCCAACCACCTGCTCTTCCCAGGCTTCGAATCTTTCAAACATCTCGCCTTGCTGGTTAGTATCCAACAGGCGATCGGCGAGCATAAAGAGTACATTATTCTCTTTTTCGATATGCGCGCGCAACAGCTGCTGATAACCGTGGGCAGCTTGCCTGAAGCCTGCCAGGTCCTTTTGGGCAACAGCGGCTTCCATCGCCGCAATGTAATCACGGCCCAGGCGGTGCTCATGCAGCATCGCACCGATGGGTCCATTGGCGTTTGGCACGCCAGCTGTTTCAAGCGCGGTAAAGAGGTAGTTTTCTTCTTTGCCATGATGACACTTATCAGCAAAGATCTTTAAAAAGTTCAGCAGTTCCCCAGCAAACTTGAGTTGTTCAGCTTCCGCTTGCTCCTCATTTTCCAGCATGACATCCAGAATTTCAAAGACATGCAGAATGGCATTGTGTTCGTTGCGTAAATCTTCTATGGCTCTTCCCATAATTTATTCCTTCCTTTAGTAATGCAATGTGTGCGTGTGTTGTTATGCTCTGAATATAACGGCATTTTGCAGGCCGTTCCATGATGCAAATCAATTAAAAGCAAGCAAGTTTAGGATTGGTTCTTCAAGAGGCTTTGTAAATACTCCGGTTTGAGCAGGCTGATCCATCTGCGTCCACTTTGGATAATGCCCAGCTTGCGCATCTGGCTCATCCAACGGCTGACAGATTCAGGCGTGGTGGCTGTCATGCCTGCCAGTTCTTCCTGCGAGAGTGGCACGTCAATCACGTGTAAACCGCGGCGCTCAACCCCAAATTTTTGATTCAGGTTCAAGAGGGTAAAGGCCAGGCGCTGTTCCACAGTCATGGACCCCAATTGCAGCACCTGCTGTGTGGCGGCGTTCAGCCTGGCGGCCATGATCTGCATGCTGCGGATGGCTAATTGAGGTGTGCGGTCCACGATTGTGCGGAAGTCCTGGTTGGAGATGGAAAGTGCGCAGGCCTGTGTGAGCGCGATGGCACTCTCCTGGTAGGCATCTCCGCTGATGTAGGTGAAATTGCCGAAAAATTCGCCCGGTTTCAAAATACTCAGCAACACTTCCCGGTTGTTGCTGCCGAATTTGAGCAGCTTAATTTTGCCATCCGCCAGCACATAAAGCCGTTCTGCCTGAGTGCCTTCGTTATAAATGGCTTCTGAAGGGCTGTAACCGCGTTCGCTGAAGTAAGCGCTGATCTTTATGAGCTCTACTTCTGGAATGTCTGTAAAGAATGGCAAGTTGCCAAGGATGCGCAGGCGCAAATCCAGCGAGCAACTTTCAACCTGGGTGCCCACCAGCGTGAGAGGGGTTTTTCTACTCACTACCCTGCCCCATTGCTGCGGTTTCGCATAAGCTGTTGATTAGGGCAACTTAGCGCCCTACAGAGATCACCTTGAAGCCGAGGGCGCTCAACTTGTCGCGGTCGAGAACGTTGCGCCCATCGAAAACCAAAACCCGTGGAAGTTGGCTCCAGTCCATCTCAAGGTACTCGCTCCAGGCAGTGGCCAAAACGATGGCATCCGCCCCGGAGACGGCAAACTCGACGTTATCGCAGAATTCGATTCCTAATAGAGGGTATTGTCTACGCGCATTTTCTAAAGCTACCGGATCGTGTGCCCTGACGATTGCTCCACGTTGCAATAAGCCCTTGGCAATATCGACCGCGGGAGAATCGCGCAGGTCGTCTGTTTCTGGCTTGAAAGAGAAGCCCAAAAGGGCAATGCGGCAACCTTTGAGGGTTTTAAGGTGCTCTTGCAGGGCATCCACCACCCCACTGCGCTGGCCATAATTGACGGCGCGCGCGGCCTTGATGATGGGCATATCCACCCGATATTCCGCGGCGGTAGAAACCAATGCCGCTGTGTCTTTGCCAAAGCAGGAACCACCCCAACCGATACCCGCTTCCAGCCAGGCCGGGCCGATGCGCTTATCCATGCCAATGCCAGCTGCTACGGCCTTGATATCCCCGCCAACTTTGGCAGTTAGCCGGCCGATTTCATTAATGTAGGAGATCTTAAGCGCTAAAAAGGCGTTGGCCGCGTATTTGATCATTTCCGCGCTCACCAGGTCGCAGACCAGATAGGGCACCTGGCTCAGGGCTTCCGGCCGGGGCAGGCCGGGCGGGGCCTGGAAACTTTGCTGGATGAGCGGTTGGTAAAGTTCTAAAAGTTTTTGAGTAGCTTCTGGGTTATCCGATCCGATCACGACGCGGTCCGGGTAGAAGGAGTCCCTTAGGGCTTCTCCCTGTTTGAGGAATTCTGGCATGGAAACAACGCTAACAAGCCCATTCGCCTTCTGCTGGCGCAATTGTAGGTAGTGCTCGCGAATGATCGAAGCCACCCAGTTGCCCGAGCCAATTGGCACGGTCGATTTGTTGATCACAATCAAGTGGGAATCTTCCTGCAAATTGGCGGCGATTTCTTCAGCAGCCTTGCGCAAATAGTCCAGGTTGGCGCTGCCATCCGGGTTGGAGGGCGTGCCGACGGCAATGAAGGCCGCATCCGTCTGGGTCAGGTCTATTTGGGCGTAAGAAGAAGCAAAGCTAAGATTTTGCGCCACCACTGGCAGAAGTTCCTCAAGGTGCGGTTCGTAGAACGGGGGAATTCCAGCTTGAAGCTGGGTTATGCGCTCCTGGTTGAGGTCCAGACAGGTAACCTTGTTGCCCAGGTAGGCCAGGGCGACACCAGTGTTAAGGCCCACATATCCAGTTCCAATGATCAGTACGCGCATAAGCCCTCGCTAAAAATATTCTGAGAGTATTTTACCGTAATAAGAGTAGTTAGGCAGGAACGCGCTGAGTCTATCATTCTGTCATCACAACGGAAGGAAGGATCTTCGTTGGAAATCCCGGGTACTCATCATCCCGACATCAGGAGGGATCTTTGTTTTACTTCCTGAGATTCATTATAAATGGTTCCAACCCATGTCAGAATTAGCGCGGTTCTCGCCAATCGGACAGTAGCATGATCCTGGAATAATCCTGGTCATTTCTGGTTGATTGGCCAACAGACGGCCAATCAACGCCTTAAGCGGTAATGAACAGTCTTAAAAATTGCAAGCAAAATTCCGGTTTCCCTTTTTGGTGTTGGTACAATGAAACCTATTCTAAACTCACCTGTGAAAGAGGCATTAATGACAAAGAAACTCATCCAGTCCATCTGCATCTGTTTATTGGCCTGCCTGATGTCAACCTCTTTCGTTTCCGCCGAGCCGCTTTCTCAGGCTTCTACAATTCATTACGTTAAATCGACCCCCACTGGGTCAGCCGACTGTAGCAGCTGGGAAAATGCTTGCGGATTGCAGACGGCACTGGATAAAGCAACATTTGGCGGTCAAATCTGGGTGGCAGAAGGAACCTACAAACCCACCAAGCTCTACGATCTCACTCAGCCATCAAACTCCACCAACCCAAGGTCAGCCACCTTCAATATAACTAGAGCTGTGGCCATCTATGGTGGTTTTCCTGCAGATGGCGGAGATTTGGACACCCGGGACCCAGCAGCCTACCCCACAATATTAAGCGGTGATATTGGTGTTGCTGGGGAAAAGACGGACAATAGTTATCACGTGGTTGTTATCCGTGAGGCAAACGGCGTCAGCCTAGACGGGTTTACCATTCGTGATGGGTATGCCAACGGTAGCGGATTGAACGGAGTTGGCGGAGGAATGTATTCCTCTAACTATAGCCCCACATTGAGCAACACAACTTTTAGCAATAACTTTGCGAGTGGCAATGGTGGTGGTATGTGCAACCATCACAACAACCCAACGCTTTTCAACGTGGTATTCAGTGGTAACCAAGCAACTAATTACGGCGGTGGGATGTACAACTACAATTTCAGTAAACCCATTTTAACCAATGTAAGTTTTTTCAGAAATGAGGCGGATAGGTCTGGTGGCGGGATGTACAACTTCAACAGCAGTCCGATACTGAAAAGCGTCACTTTC
>CAYMNM010000149.1:0-4200 GCA_964391795.1 uncultured Anaerolineaceae bacterium
GCCTAGCCTTTTACCTGCTAAAAGCGCCGGATGAGATTTCAGTTGGGCTGGCCACAGCCCTGCAAGAACTGAAAGCCAACACCGGCCATTGCAGCCGCTGTTTCAACATCACCCTGGCCGGCGAAGAACTGTGCGACATTTGCGCTTCCTCCAACCGCAGCGAAGCCACGCTTTGCGTGGTCGAAGAGCCCATGGACGTGCTGGCGATTGAACGCACAGGCGCTTACCAAGGCAAATATCACGTGTTGATGGGTGTACTTTCACCCATTGATGGCATTGGGCCGGACCAAATCAAGATCTATCCCCTCCTTGAGCGTTTGAAAGCGGGCGAGGTCAAAGAAGTGATCATTGCCACTAATCCCTCAATGGAAGGGGATGCCACCGCTCTTTACCTGCAGCAACGCATTGCCCCGATGGGAATCAAAGTGAGCCGCTTGGCTCGAGGTTTGCCCGTAGGCGGGGATATTGAATACGCGGATCAGAACACCCTGCAGCGCGCCCTCTCTGGCCGACAAAGCATGGACTGAAATGGCAAGATCACCCAGATAGAATAAATTTCCTGTAGTCCCTAACTTGCGTTAGGGATATTTTTTAATAAAGATAAACACAGATTCCTCGTTTCAGTCGGAATGACCTATCCTTTTTTCTGTCCTTATGAGGAGCGCTCACGACTAAGCAATCTGGTTTTGTTCTTATGTAGTGGCCGAGGCTAGCGCAGCGCCTCGCCCACATCCAATTTAGGCGTAGGGCGGTGATTGACCTTCTTTTGGTCAATCCACCGAAAAGGATTCTTCTTCACACGCATTGTGATCTTTAGCCTCTTCTCGTGTTGGTGGATTGGTGAAAACCGCACCAATCTCACCCTACCTGGGATGGTGTTTGGGGGTAAGATCATTGATGGTAAGTCTGATTTATTTCTTGCACAGGGGAAGGGGCAAACGCGCTGCGTTTGCTCAATTTCCACTGATTTTAGGCGATGACGAGTAGATTGATTTGCAGATTTGCAGATTTGCAGCCGTTTTACAAAATTGAGATTGAATATTCTGATGTTAAGGTGCGCAATATAGCACACATATTCTAAATTAAACGGAGGTGAATTGCAAGTGGTTTTGCTTCGCCGGCTGACACAGCACCCGACCCATTCTTCTTTTAATTGGGGATGCATGTGAAGGAAACCTGTTTTATTCCTGCCGTAGAAACGCAAGCCAGCGCAGCGCCTCGCCCTTCTGTGTAATGCTGAGGGAACTGAAGCATCTTCTAGTAGCAAGCTGAAACTAGCAGATCCTTCCTCTACGGTGCTACGCACCACGAGTACGCAAGTAGTCGCACAAGATGCTCAGGAGGACAAGCTTACAAATTTTTGTAATACGATGCCACTTGGAAGAAAGATTCAAAGGCTAAATCGTTTATAATTCCTTTCCTGCAAACCCTTGCTCGAGGAGTTATTTATGACGTTAACTGGTAACCAAATTCGCCAATCTTTCCTTGATTTCTTTGCCGCCCGCGGTCATACTGTTGTGCCCAGCGCATCGCTTGTGCCCGGTGGCGACGCCACGCTGCTCTTCACCAACGCCGGCATGGTGCAGTTCAAAGACGTCTTTTTGGGCACGGAAACCCGCCCATATACGCGAGCAGTGGACTCACAAAAATGCCTGCGTGTTTCGGGCAAGCACAACGATCTGGATACCGTCGGCCGGGATAACACGCACCACACTTTCTTTGAGATGCTCGGCAACTGGTCCTTTGGTGACTACTATAAAGACGAAGCCATTGCCTGGAGTTGGGAACTGCTTACCAAAGTTTGGGGGCTGGACCCCAAACGCCTCTATGCAACCATCTTCGAAGACGAGCAAGGCGTTCTGCCCAAAGATGACGAAGCCGCAGAAGCCTGGTTGCGTCAACCTGGTTTTGACCCCAGCCACCTGATGACCGGCGATCGCCACGACAACCTCTGGGAAATGGCCGAAACCGGCCCCTGCGGCCCCTGCACCGAGATACACTACGACTTTGGGGAAGAAGCATGTAATAAGAAAGATATGCCTGGCCATGTCTGCCAGGTGAATGGCGACTGCGCGCGTATCGTGGAAATCTGGAACAACGTTTTCATCCAGTACAACCGTGTTTCGCCAACCGAATTTGTTCCCCTGCCCAAAAAACATGTGGATACAGGCATGGGTTTTGAACGCATCGTCTCCATCATCCAGGGTGTCAAAGGCAACTATGAAACTGATTTACTGAAGCCCCTGCTCGATGAAACCCAGCGCATTGCCGGGCAGAGCGATTCTGAGCGCCTGGCAAACCTTACCTCATACCGCGTCATCGCTGACCACACCCGCGCGGCCTGCTTTTTGATGGCCGATGGGGTCATCCCCGGAAATATCGGGCGCAACTACGTCTGCCGTATGATCATCCGGCGGGCGGCGCGCTTTGCACGGAAGATCGGCCTCGAAACCCCATTCATGGCCCGTGTGGCCGCGGTGGTCATCGCAAATTACGGCGAAGCATATCCTGAGCTCAAACGCAGCGAAAAATTGATTGCTGAGAACTTCACCCGTGAAGAAAAGCGTTTCGCAGAGACTTTGGATGCCGGCAGCCAGGAATTAAACCGCCTGGTGGAGGATTTGAAAGCTACCGGCAAGGATACACTGTCTGGGGAAGATGCCTTCAACCTCTATGCCACTTTGGGCTTCCCTCTGGAAATTACCCGCGACATCCTGGCTGAGCAAGCGCTCAATGTGGATGAAAAAGGCTTCTTCGATGCTATGGAAGAGCACCGTTTGGCATCAGGCAAAGGCCAGGCATTTGGTGAGACCGGCAATCAGTATGTAGAGAACTACGCTCAAGTAGCTGCGGATTTAATTGCCAGCGGAGAGCTGCCACACACTGGGGTTACGAATGATCCATACCAAGGCACCAGCCTTCAAACCAGACTGCTCGCCATCTTCAGTGAAGGCAATACCCTTCCAGAAGCCAAACCGGGTGATGAGGTTGAACTCTTGCTCAAAGAGACTCCCTTCTACATCGAATCCGGCGGCCAGGTGACCGATACCGGCAGGATCATTTCAGACCCTGAAGGGAGTTGGGAGGTACAAATTGACAACACCTCCAAACCTGCAGCCGGCGTGATTCTGCATCATGGCAAGGTGATCAGCGGTAGACCCCGATCAGGCGAAACAGTTTTCGCAAAAGCGGATTCGCAGAGGCGGCAAGCAATTAAACGCAACCATACCGGCACGCATTTACTGCAAGCCATGATCCGCGAGGTGCTTGGGCACGACGCCCACCAGGCAGGTTCAGCCGTAGATGCAGAGCGCATGCGCTTCGACTTCAATTACCCAACTGCAGTCTCCAGAGCCCAACTTTTGGAGATTGAAGCCGGCGTTAACCGTATGATCTTGGGTAAGTACCCGGTCATCAAGCGCGTGGAATCCCTCGATTCCGCTAAATCCAAAGGTGCTATGGCGCTCTTTGGCGAAAAATATGGCGATATTGTCCGCACAATCCAGGTGGGTGAACCTGCTCTTTCTTACGAACTTTGCGGTGGCACCCATGTGGATAATTCCGGGGAAATCGGGGCCTTCTTTATCACTGGCGAAATGAGCGTTTCAGCCGGTATGCGTCGAATTGAAGCGGTTACCGGCGAAGGCGCTTATGCTTTTGCCAGGGAAAAATTGAACCTGATGAACGAAACAGCACGTGCTCTAAACACTAATCCTGCAGATGTTCCACTGCGTCTGGAAGTGCTCCAGACCAGCCTGAAAGAAAAAGAAAAGGAAGTGCTTCAGCTACAATCCAAGCTTGCCCAGGCGGCTTTCAGCGCCAAGATGAATACCCTTGAGGAAGTCAATGGTGTGAAGTTCCTGACCGCTGTTCTACCCGAAACCGGGCCCGCCGCCTTGCGTGAACTCGTGGACCAGTTCCGCCAGAAGCACCCCAGCGCGGTGATTGCCCTTGGCAGCGCCACCGATGGCAAACCCGCTTTGATAGCAGCAGTTTCAGCCGATTTGATTGCTCGTGGTCTGAGCGCTGGTGAGTTAATAAAGCAAATGGCCGGCGTCATTGGCGGAGGCGGAGGCGGTCGGCCTGACCTCGCCCAAGCTGGTGGTAAAGAACCCAGCAAGCTGAGCGAGGCACTCAGCCTGGTAAGAAAATACATTATGGATCGCACAGCCTGATGAGCAACGAAGTTACCCCTCTGCG
>CAYMNM010000150.1:0-4129 GCA_964391795.1 uncultured Anaerolineaceae bacterium
TCAGCAGCGACCTCAGCCGCTAGCTGGTGGTGGGCTTCAGCATCAAATTGACCCTCTTTTTTGGTCTCTCGGGCTTTAGCCAACACAGTTAGGATACGCCTGACAGCATCATCCAGGCGTTCTTCGCTCAACTCGCCAGAAAGCACGGCTTTCACCACGCGTTGTACCTGGGAGTCGTCCGGGCCAGGCATCTCAAGATCGAGGCCGGCTTTGAGGGAAGCCACCTGGTCGTGCACGGCACCCCAATCCGACATCACCAAGCCCTCAAAACCCCATTCCTCTTTGAGAATATCCATCAGCAGATGTTGATTCTCTGAGGCGAAAGCGCCATTAACCTTGTTGTAAGAGCACATCACCGTGTAAGGCTTGGCCTGTTTGACGGCTTTTTCAAAAGCAGCCAGGTAAATTTCACGCAGGGCGCGTTCGCTCAGCTTGGCATCCACCACCAGGCGCTGTGTTTCCTGATTGTTAACGGCATAATGCTTGAGCGAAGTGCCCACTCCCTGGCTTTGCACGCCTTGAATAAAAGCAGCCCCCATCTCACCGGCCAGATATGGATCTTCAGAAAAGTATTCAAAGTTACGGCCGCAGAGCGGCGAGCGTTTCATGTTGACGCCTGGACCCAACACAACATCCACGCCTTGAGCAACTGCTTCCTCGCCCAGCGCTTTGCCCATACGGGCAATCAGCTCGCGATTCCAGGTGGCGGCTGTAAGTGAAGCGGTCGGGAAAGCGGTGGCGGGTTCACTCTGCTGAACGTCAGCCGTTTCATCAGCGATATGCCGTAAACCATGTGGGCCGTCTGCCATGTTCAGGCTTGTCACACCCAATTCATCAAATGGTACCGTGGTCCATTTTGATGCCCCCGTGCACAACCTGGCTTTTTGTTCCAGGCTCATTTGTTTTACAATTTTCTCGGGATCCATTTTGGCGTCCTTTCCAAAATAATAAAAGCGAGATAATCGCTTAGTTTCTAATGATCTTACTTTGACTTGGTGACGAGAGACTGCACAACAAATTTCTTAGTTTTCAATTCCCATCCCATTGTCAATGCCAATTATAACGGTCAAAAGGTACAACAAGCCCAAATAATTTTCTGACTTTGTTTCAGTTTCTGACCGGTTACGGGTCAGGGTAAAATACAATCAGAAAGTTCTCTTTGTCAAAACTTGGCAGAAAGAAAAATGAGAAGGTGCTCTGTGGATACGATTCAAGAAATTCAAAACATCATCCCACTGATTTCAAAAATCTGTCCTAATAAATTCAATGTCATGGATCTTAGCGGTCAAATTTTGGCATCTTCCGAAGAACAAGAAGTTGGTCAGCACCACCCCGATTTTGCGCCATCGATATTGGACGATCCTTCGAACTCGGAGTTAATAAAATTCCGTTCCTTCCCGGTTATTGTCAACAGTGCACTAACTTACCATCTGGGTTTTGAGGGTACCAGGGAGGAAGCTGAAAGATTTACCCCAATCCTGTTGAAGTATCTCGAGATGGTCATCAAACAATGTGACAATGAGAGTATTCAAAACATTAAAGACCGTGCCGTTCGGGATTTTGGGCGTTCGCTCATTAAGGAACTTAATCCAGAAGAAATTAGCCTGTGTCAGTTCAATGCTTCACTGTTGGAATTTGATTTACACGCTCCCCGCATGATCCTGGTCGCTGATTTAAGCAATTACTTCACTTCTAATGAAGTGCTTGTGAACACTTTTGAGCACACAAAGATGCGGGAGCAGATCTATTCCATCTTTAGGAAAGCATTGGACACAAAGGATATCTTTTTCCACCTGCAGGATGAGACCTATGTAATTCTATTTGAAGTGAAGTCTGATAATGTCATCAGTCCAAAAATCCTCCATGGCGTTCTTGAAAAAAGTTTCTCATGCCTGATTTCTTTAGGGATTGGTACCGTTTGTACCAATATTGCGAAATATAATTCGTCGTTGTACCTGGCAAATTCTGCGCTATATTTTGGAAAACGAATGGAACACGAAGATCGCGTTTATTACTATCACGATTTCATCGTCCCAGCCTTATTGCTTTCAAGCAGCCAGAAACACAAACACATTTTCGTGGAACATTCTTTGGAGCTACTCGAATACCTGCAAGCCAATCAGGCCATCAAAGAAACCATCATGACATTTTTTACAACGGGAATGAATGTGATCAAGACCGCAGAGCTCATGCACTACCATCGAAACACAATCTTCTACCGGTTAAACAAGTTTATTGAAGACACAAACATAAACATCTTCAACGCAAAATACTGCGCTGAAGTCTATATGCTTGTCATCTTGCTTGAACATAATATTTGATTTCCCCCAGGAATTTCTTACTGATTTCAATTATATTGATTGAAAATCGCCTCTGGGTCATTGTTGAATAACTCCCTGCCCATTATCGCGTAATCCACCTGCTTGGCAGCAAGAAGTGGCAGGTGTTCTCTCTTTATGCCGCCGTCAACCCATATTTCGTATTTCAAAGATTGTTTTGGGAGTATCTTTTCAATCACCCGGGGGTTCAGTAATTCTCCACGGTTGTCGGGTTCAGAGCTCATGTACAAGACTGCATCAATTTCTGGCAGCAGGTAGTCATAATCTTGCAGGTTCGAAATTGGGTTCAGCGCCAGTCCTGCCTTAATCCCATAGTTCTTGATGGTATTAACTAAATTTAGGAGATAAATGACATTTTCAACATGCACAAAAATGTGCGAGCAATTCAACACAGCAAGGTCAGCAAGATAATCCTCAGGATTTGTTACCATCAGATGCACAGAAAATGGCTTATTGCTTACTTCTCGCAGCTTCCTGATTGTACGCATGCCGAAGGTAATGTTGGGGACAAAATTGCCATCCTCAATATCGATGTGCAGGTTTTCGTATCGATCGCCCAAGCGTTTCAGCTCTTCGGCAAGGAAGAGCTGATTAGCTGAGGCGATCGAAGGAATTAGCTTAGGCATCACGGAATTGTCTGACAATTTTCATGAATTCAGCCACGCGCGCTTCATCCACGTGGTTCTCAAAGACGCCGTCCTTTTTGAAGGTGGTACCGACAACTGCACCATCGGCAATACTCAGTTGATCTTTAACATTTTCTTTCCTCACACCAGTATTGGCAAATACGGCAACACCTTTACCAGCAATCGCATCCGACACTAGTTTCAAGGTAGCAGAGTCTGTTTCTACACCAGCTGTCAGACCTGAAACGCAAAGGCCATCAGGTCGGTTGTTAAAGACCGTAGATTTGGCAACACTCACAATGTCACGATTGCCCAAATAACTGGCAGCTTCTGGAACAATGTTAAAGAGAAGTTTGATGTTCTGCCCGCCAATGCTATTGCGATGGCGGATAGTTTCGCCCACATTCGTGTTCCACAAGCCAAAATCCGATCCATAAACACCAGTAAAAATCTCGCGCACAAACGAGGCTTCAACAGCCACTGCCAAATCCAAACTACGGTTGGGATCCCAAAGGACGTTCACACCATAAGGGACCTTGATTAAGTGAATCAACTCACCAATCACACGTGCCATTGCTGCAACGGTCTCAGGCCTCACTTTTGTCAGATAAGGTAGTGAGAATTCGTTTGAGATCAGGATGGCATCGACCCCGCCATTTTGCAGCGCCAATATATCTTCCCTGGCATGCTCAACAATCGCTTTCATACCCTTTTCCTGGTTGTAATAAGGGTCCCCTGGCAGGGCATCGAGGTGGCACATGGCCACAATTGGTTTTTTAGTCTTGAAAGTTTCAGTTATCCACATATTTATTCTCCGATAATTTTTATTTGACAATTCCTTGTCCGTACTCTTTGATGATCCCAATCAACAAAATAAATGCTGCCCAGACCACCAAGGTCAAGCTTACCATCGTTGATCGTAAATGTCTCGCTACAACCAAAAAAAGTCGCCTTAAGATGGGCATCCGTGTTTAAAGTATATTTACTCTCCGCGTGCATGATATCCTCAGCAAAAGCAACATGCTCCGGCCCAGGATGATAATATTGTTTTTCAGTCAGGCATTTGGGGATAATTTTTTCCAGGATTTCGTTAAGGTCCACCTGTAGATATTCGTCGCCATAAAAATTTCGGTCGTGGGAAAACTCCTCAAATATGACAGAACA
>CAYMNM010000151.1:0-4113 GCA_964391795.1 uncultured Anaerolineaceae bacterium
AGCGCTTGCTGGGCCTGGGGGATGGCTTGATGAACGCGCTCTTTGCCACCGTGAGCCCGGAAGGCAGGCTGCGCATTGCGCCCTTAAGCCCGGACCTGCCTACTTTTCACTTAGGCAGGGGAGGGAAACTACTGACCAATCGCGGCTTTGCCATTGAAGAGGGCCTATCACCAGTTGGCAGTATCTTTACCCAGGGTTTTGCCCAAAGCCTCATCCAAAAGGCCAGCTTAAACACTCAAACTGGCGACTACCAGCTTGACGCCTAAAAAAAGCACCCCTTGATTGGCATGTATGTCCAATTTTTGGGGTGCAATTTAGCCGATTAACTTTGGGCTGAAATCTAATTCAAGGCGTCAACTAGAGTCTGCAACTCGGTTTTCAGTTCTGAGAATGGTACGCTCTTTGAGGAAGCCCAATCCTTGATCAGGGTCTTCAGATTGGAGGGTAATGTCTCACCCAAGGCTTTCTCGATATCCGCGCTCTGCACGCCCCAATCCAACAGGTCTTGGAAATCTGTTTCGCCAGTAACCTTTCCGGCGATTGGGGTGTGGCCTTCTTCAGTGGCTTTAGCTTCACCCACGGGCGTCACCTGGGGGTCTTGGGTAGCACCAGAGGCTTGATCAAGTTCTGCTGCAGGCGCGCTGGCTGCCTGGGGCGAAAGCGTGTGCGTATCCAGGTAGCTGATTTGCTCTGGGGTCAGAGTTGCTTTTGCCTTCAGAATTTCAACTGCTTCGGGCAGCAGATAGTCGCTCTCGATGGCCAGGTCGTAGGGCAAGCCTTTATAAAGCGCTGTGAACAACTTTACTGAACCGGTGCCAATCTCAAATTCAGTATCCTCAAAGATGGTTTCCAGTTCTTTCAGTTGCATTGTGCCCGGATCGGGTAAATCAATTCTGAAAGCTGCCGCAAGGTCTGCTAAGGGGATTTCGAAGTTATTAGCCACATCATCGAAACTGTAAGAGCCGCGAATGTCAGCCGGGTTAGCCTGGCCGGCAAATGCGCCTTCGGTGTACCTGGCCGGGGTCTTGGCGTTTTCTGTTTGCCAATAACCCATTGCCGTGGTGGTCAGGATGCCACCAAAAATGATCACAAGAACGATTGCCGCGATGGCACGGGAACTAAGCTTCATGAGTTCCTCCAATTTGGAAACCAACCGTGTTGGCAACTGGGCATGCATCTTCAGAGGTGCATTTTAAGCAGCTGATGCATTGATGGTTTTTTACAACTTTGACCTCTGAAACCTTGATATTCATTGGGCAAACCTGGTCGCATTTTTTGCAGTTGATGCAGGTCTTCTCGTTCCGGCGCAGTTTTCCAATCCGGAAAAGATTGAAAATGCCCAGCAAGGCGCCGTAGGGGCAGGCATACTTACACCATGGCCGCTCAACAAAGAGCGAGAGCAAGATGGTCACCCCCAGCACAACCAGGCCGCCAATGGCAACTTCACTGCTCCAGAAGTTAAACAGCGCGAAGTAGGGGTCAACATTGGCAAACACAAGCGTGGCTGATCTGGCTGTCACGAAAATGACCCACGCGGCAACCAAATAACGCAGGTAGCGCAGGTATTTATCTGCTTTTTCTGGAATGAAGTGGTTGTATCGACGCTTGAAGATCTTTTTGCCAATTTTGGCAATCCATTCCTGGAAGCTTCCCAACGGGCAAACCCAGCCGCAGAAGACTGGTCCCAAAATTAATGCCAGAAGGAAGCCGAGGATCATCAGAATGAAGGCCGATTCGTGGATCTTTTGTACAAAAGAGCCCGCGGTGATGTATTTGTAGATGGTAACTACTCCCCCAAAGGGGCAAAGGCCATGCAGGGACGCTGAAGAAAGGAAAGGGATGGATTTTCCAGATTCGGCCAGCGTGTGGTTGATAGAGATGAGGGCAATTAAAGCAAAAAAGAATATTTGAACGGCGGTGCGGATCCAAAGCCGCTTCTTGCGAGTTGGTTTCCTGAGGGTTTTGACGGTCATACTTCTCCTTAATCAAAAAAATCCATGCTCTCTCATTTGAGAGAGCATGGTTAGCTGAACTAACTGCTAATTGCAGGCTTCAAAAGCCACGAGGTGTTTTTCTAAGCTGGCGTTCATTAGGTTTGTGTAGACCTTGATTAGGTTGGGGTTTTCAGTTTCTGAAATCAACTTCTGCAAATCTGCTCCGTCGATGGTTTCAATCTCAACGCCTACCTGGCAGGCTTCAGTGAGGTTTGTATACGCGAGGTCAAAAGTAATTCCCTCATTCTCAGGCACTTCCACACTGTAGTAGTCAGCCAAACGGATCAGGGCAGAAGCATGTTTTTGTTCTGCGTTGACAATGCGGCTAAAGGGAGTAACCTGGCCGTATTCTTCGATAATTTCGGCATAGGTGTTGTAGGCCATGTATTCTTCCACGATGGCGGCTTGCAGGCCTTCTACTTCTGCGTCTGTCAAAGGCTCAGTTTCTACGAAAGCAAGCCCGCTTCCTCCGCGGGTACCCCGCTTATTGGTCATACCGCCAGGTTGATTTTGCCCGCCTGGGCCACCGCGACGTGCGTCTGTGGATGCCTGAACAGGGTTTACGATCATGCTGCTGAGAAATCCCAGTGCCATTAGTATCCCGAATATTTTTAAGACTGTGTTTTTCATTTTCTTACCTTTCATTATAGTTTTTTTCATCAGATCAACTTGTGTTGATGCCTTATCTTAGTGCAAGCTTATTTAGGAATTCTTTAGACCTGGTGAATTTGCGAGTAATTCTTGCTCTAATTCCAAGTTATGCAAGGTAAAATTTAAATAAAGGTCAGAGGAGGAACACCACAATGCCACGAGCCACTTTTTCTTTTCCGAATGGTTTTATCTGGGGCACAGCCACAGCCGCGCATCAGGTTGAGGGCAACAACACCAACAACGACTGGTGGGCGTGGGAGCAGGGCGAAGGTCACATCAAGAATGGGGATAAGTCCGGTAAAGCCTGCGATTGGTGGAACGGCCGCCGATGGGCGGAAGATTTTGACCGAGCCCAGGCCACGCACCAAACATCGCACCGCTTCTCGATCGAGTGGTCGCGCGTGCAACCCGAACCAGGCCGCTGGGATGAGGCCGTGCTGGACCGCTACCGTGAGATGCTTTTGGGTTTGAAAGAACGTGGCATGAGCGCCATGCTCACCCTGCATCACTTTTCCAGCCCGGTTTGGTTTAGCGAAATGGGCGGATGGGAGAGCGACCAGGCAGTGGACCTATTTAATACTTTCGTGCGACGCACGGTGGAAGCCCTCAAGGCACATTGCAATCTCTGGGTACCGGTGAACGAGCCCAATGTCTATGGCATGGCGGGCTTTGTCTGGGGGGATTTTCCGCCCGGCAAGCATGACCTTAAGACAGGCCTCAAGGTGATTGCCAACATGGCCAAGGGGCACGCTGCTGCCTACAAGACCATCCACGAGTTGCAGAGCGATGCCATGGTTGGGACGGCTATCAACTGGCGCGATTTTGTCCCCGGTGATGCCAACCCGCTCTCTAACGTGGTCGTCAAAAAACTTCACAAGGCTTACAATGACGCGTTTACCACCGCGATGGTGACAGGTAAATTTGATGCTATTTACTACAAGGAAGACATGCCTGAGGCGGTTGGCGCGCACGATTTTGTGGGTCTGAATTATTACACCCGCGATTACGTCAAGTTCAACCTCTCCAAACCGAACTTTGCTGAAAATTTTTACCGCAAGGACGCTGAGCGCTCTCACACCGGTTTCTTGGCCAATGAGCCGGATGGCTTCCGCAAGTGTATCAAGTGGGGCGGGCAGTTTGGCCTGCCCATTTACGTGACCGAAAACGGTTGGGAAGACCCCAAGGATGACACCCGCAGGATCTACCTGCTGGACCATCTGCTGGCAATGTGGCATGAAGTGAACAACAATCTGCCGGTGAAGGGTTACTATCACTGGTCTTTGGTGGATAATTTTGAGTGGGAGCGCGGCTGGTCACAGCGCTTTGGGCTTTGGGGGCTTGAGCCTGCCACCCAGCAGCGCATCCGCCGGCCAAGTGTGGATCTCTACAGCGAAATTTGCCGCACCAATTCGATCAGCTCAGAGGCGGTGGAGAAGTGGGCGCCTGAGTGCTATAAACGCATTTTCCC
>CAYMNM010000152.1:0-4074 GCA_964391795.1 uncultured Anaerolineaceae bacterium
TCCTTTCGCTGAGGCGAACGCAAAAACAGGATGTCTTCGTGGCTGACCCGGTGGACGTGATGGAAATCTGCGTCTCCAACCCTGCCCTGCAGCAGCGCATCTTCTTCAGCCTGGAAAAAGACTTTGAAACCCTCACCTGGTACGACTCGGATGTCACCATCCAATGCCGCTACATCGCCCGTTATGGCGTATTCCCCATGGCGCTCTGTGAAGTGTTCGCAGACAGTCATGGCCACATCCAATCCATCAAGCCCCTCAACAGCCGCTGGGATGTCATCCCCAACCTGCCCCCACTGCGAATTTTGCATATTGTGCCTAATGCCGACCCCTCCCGTGGACAGGTGAGCGGACTGATCATGCATTCCGACAGCCTGCATCAGGAACTAAATTTCGACAAGGAATCTCTGTGGCTACGCGAAGTAGAGGATATTCTTAAAGTGTATGACCCCGATATCATCGCTACCGATTGGGGCGACTCCTGGGTGATGCCTTTTCTGCTTTCGCGCTCCGAAGAAGCCAATTTCCCGCTTAGTCTGAACCGCGACCAGGAAAGAAGCGTGTGTTGGCAAAAAGAAACCAGCTACTTTTCCTATGGGCATATCATCTTCCGCCCGGAAGAAGCCCACCTCTTTGGGCGCTGCCACATCGACCGCAAATCGGCCATGATGTGGTCGGATTACTCACTGGCAGGCACATTGGAGATGGCCCGGGTCACCACCCTGCCCATTGAGAAGGCCGCCCGTGTTTCGCCCGGTCAGGGCATTTCAGCCATGCAAGTGATCACCGCGATGGAAAAGGATGTGCTGGTTCCCTATCAGAAGCGTCAGGTGGAGCAATTCAAAACCGGTCTGCAACTCATTCAATCGGACCGGGGCGGCATGATCTATCAACCCAAAATTGGTGTACATACAGATGTAGCCGAAATCGACTTCGTCTCCATGTACCCAGCGGTCATCATCAAAGGCAACATTTCCCCTGAAGTTCCCCTGCCGAACCTACTGGAACCAGCCAGCGAAGACCTGGGGGTGGTGCCGCTTACCCTCAAACCGCTCTACGAAAAACGGGTGGCACTCAAACACAAAATCAGGGAATACGTTCCCAGCCACCCCATGGCCAAGACCCTCAGCGAGCGGGCAATGGCCCTGAAATGGCTGCTGGTGGTCTGTTTTGGCTTTTTGGGATACAAAAACGCGCGCTACGGACGCATAGAAGCCCATGAAGCCGTCACTGAAGGTGGGCGCGAAACTTTGCTACGCGCCAAGGATGTCTGCGAAGAAAACGGATTTGAGGTATTGCACATGTATGTGGATGCGCTCTGGGTGAAAAAACGCGGCTGCAACAAGGTAAGCGATTTTGAGCCGCTGATTCAAGCCATCAACGACCGTACCGGGCTGACCATTAACCTGGATGGCATCTTCCGTTGGATTGCCTTTTTGCCTTCCAAAACTGATGAGCGCGTGCCCATTGCCAACCGCTTTTTTGGCGTTTTCCAAAGCGGCGAAGTGAAGGTACGCGGTTTGGAAGCCCGCCGGAGGGATACTCCGCGTTGGATCGCGGCAGTGCAGCGTGAAATGATCGATACCATCGGCAAAGCCAAATACCGGCCCCAATTGGAAGGGCGCATCCTGGAAGCTTTTCAGATCTACCAGCAAGCGTTGGCCTTGCTAAAGGCTTGCGATGTGCCCCCGGACCAAATGCTCATCAATGGTAAGGTGAGTTACGCGCTGGACGCTTATAAGGCCAGCACAGCCGCGGTGAGGGCTGCCAGGCAAATGGAAGCTGCCGGCATGTCAATACGGCCCGGGCAGCGCATCCGCTTCCTGTTTACCCGTGGTGAACGAGATGTATTTGCCTGGGAATTGGGCAAACCTTTTGATCCCAAAACGCTCGACACAGAAAAATACGTCAAATTGCTTGCCAAGGCCGGCGCCGCGGTTTTGATGCCATTCGGTCTGGACCCTGACCTGCTCATCGAATGGAGTCAGCGGGGGCATATTCAACTACAACTGAAAGAGTCTTGAACATACAAGTTGGGTCCGGTTGCTTGAGAAAGGTTTCAATAATTAGAAATGTCCATGGACATGGTATCAGATCAGACAATAAAGATCATCCGTTTAGGGAACTAATGTAAAAGCGGAATTGTGATAATTACAGTGAACACTTCTAATTAAAGAAATGGGCGGGGAAGTTTCCACTCACTTGTACGTTGCCGCTCTCAATCATAAAGGCATTAGGGTCGGCTTGCATAATCTGCTGCCGAACTCTTTCAACTTCATATTTTGAGAGTACTGTCATTACCACGTACGACTCAGTTTTAGAGAAAGCTCCGGAACCCACCCAGTAAGTAGCGCTACGGCCGGTTTCACGTAATATGATTTCCAGGATTTGTTTTTCCTTGCTGATAATTGTGACGTGTTCTTTGATGTTCTGAAAGTGAACACGGTCAATCACAAAGCTGTAGATTAGCGTGAAAAGTACCGAATATACCAGCATAGCAGGAGAAATCTGGAAGAAAGCATAAACATAAACCGCCGCGGCAATGATGAGTGTGACCCGCCCAATACTGAAACCCTTTCGTTTTAAGCTGAGGTAGACCCCCAGAATATCAACACCACCACTGGAACCTTTATTACGCAGACTGAGCCCAACACCAAAACCAGCTATTACCGCGCCAATCACAACATAAGTGATGGGTTCAGTTATTCCTGTAATCAGCAGCTTGACGGGGATGAATTGAATTGCAGCCGAAGTCGCTAACACAGTTAGTACAGTCTTCAAGAAAAAACCGCGATTGATACTGGCAAATGAGAGTATGAATAATGGTAGGTTCAGCAGGATAACCAACAGCCCAAGGACATCTTGCATACCGGGAAACGCCATTCTGAGTAAGTCGTGTAATATCTGGGCAATACCGGTCAGATTGGCAATATAGATCCCAAGTGGGCGGAGGAAGAAGTTTACCCCAATGGCATATATTATGCCTCCTGAAATGCACAACAGATATTCCTTCACTACCACCCAGAAATCAGTTTTCTGCGCTTGATTGATTTTTGGTGAAGGCGTCTTTTCAGGTTTCAGCTCATCTTGGGCTGATTTGGGTTTGCTCATCGTTAATTCCTGTTCATTTGTTGGGTAATAACTCATCTATTTTACTTCACTCGAGCACATGTTTGACATTAGCACAACCTCTCAATTTTGTTGATGCAAGCGTGCACAAGGATCCTAATCTTGACCTCTTAGGTGGTAAAATATCCTAAGAATTGAAATGGGAAGAGTCCTGTAAAGGCACCGAAGGGGCAAGCTTCAATGGAAGTGAAACTCTCAGGTAAAGCAACCCAATTTTCTTCTGAAATCGTAAGATAACAGAGGCGCAAAAAATTGCGCCTCTACTAATATAAAAGGAGATAAGATGGAATATCCAAAAGAATTGAAGTATCAAAAGACCGATGAGTGGGTAAAAATTGAAGGCGGAATGGCTACGATTGGCATTTCTGACTACGCACAAGATTCACTGTCGGATGTTGTTTTCGTCGAATTTGATGTTGAAGCAGGCGACAACGTCAAACTCGGCGCAACCTTGGCAACAATTGAATCCGTAAAAGCGGCTGCAGAAGTTGTATTCCCGGTCAGCGGTACAGTTGTCGAAGTCAATGAACAATTGCCCGAAGCACCCGAAGTTCTGAACGAAGAACCTTACGGCAAGGGTTGGTTATGCAAGATCAAGCTAAGCAAACCTGAGGAACTGGATAACCTGCTGGACGCTGAAGCTTACGAAGCTTATTGCCAGGACCGCTAATATGTTCACGCCCCACACCGAAAAAGATGTGGAGGCAATGCTCAAGTCCATCGGAGCAAAATCGGTAGAGGAACTCTTTAGTGTAGTTCCCCCAGATTATCGCTTCCCTGAATTAGACTTGCCTCCTGCGGCATCCGAGATGGAGATTTTGGGTGAACTACAAGAATTGTCAGATGCCAATGGCACCACCCAGAATATGCTCTGCTTCCTCGGCGCTGGCGCCTATGACCACTACACTCCGGCCGCGGTGGATATGTTGCTACGCCGTGGTGAATTCT
>CAYMNM010000153.1:0-4051 GCA_964391795.1 uncultured Anaerolineaceae bacterium
CGGCAGCGGGCGCTGTAACGTCAGCAACGACGCGGTGAGCCCGCGGGCTTATTACAGCGCGGACGATGCCTGGATGGGGCAGTTGCTTTCCAACTTTCGGGTGACCGAACTGCGCACCCTTTTGGGGCAACTGGGCTTGCCTCTGCAGAAAACCGACGACGGCTGGTACTACCCGCTATCGCAATCGGCCCACTCCGTGGTCGAAATCCTCAAAGAAAACCTGCTCATGCGGCGCGTGGATTTGCGCGTAGGCACAATTGTCACGGCCGTACAAGCGCAAAAGGAGGGGGAGGGCTTTGAACTCACTTACGACAGTGCGGAAGCAATCGAAAAAGAGCATTTTGACGCCCTGGTGGTGGCTTGCGGTGGAAACGCCTATCCAACACTCGGCTCGGATGGCAACTTCTTCAAACACATCGCCGCGTTTGGGCATACAGTTAAGCCATTGCTTCCAGCCCTTGGGCCTATCTATGTGCAGCTGGGTGGCTTCAAAGCATTGCAGGGCTTGCGCTTTGATGCCAATACCTGTATTTTGCGGGATGGGGAACTGCTGGGGGAGAGCAGCGGCAACGTGATCATCACTGAAAAAGGATTCAACGGTCCCGGCGTGATGAACCTATCACACTTAGTTTCTACCCATCACAACGAGCATCTTGAGCTCTGCCTGAACCTGGCTAAACCGGTGCAGGCCGCCTTTGAAGAGGGCTTGGCCACCAGCATGCTAAGCGTGCGCGCCTTTTTGCTGGGCTTTTTCCCGCCCAAAATTGTGGATGCCTTCCTGGAGATGGGTGAATTGAAGGCAGATTTACGCGTTGAGAGCCTGACGCTGCACCAATGGGAACGCCTGGTGCGCCTGCTTTCAAACCAAATCTTTGAAGTGACTGGCTGCGGCAACACGATGGTTTCGCAGGTCAGTGTGGGGGGCGTGCCGGTGACTGAAGTAGATGCGGACACGTTGGAATCAAAACTGGTCCCTGGGCTCTACCTGGTAGGCGAAACGTTGGACGCAGTGGGTCCCTGTGGGGGCTTTAACTTGCACTTTGCCTTCGCCACCGGCGCCAAAGCTGGCTGGGCTCTGGCTTCTCTTTAGCCTGGTTTAAACTTCACCTCCAATACCAATCCAATCTCATTGGAAAGGCCGTTATCTTAGCGGTTCAAATAGCTGCGCAACCTCTTCAATAAAGAGAACAGAAATCATGTTCAGGGCAGCCAGCGCGGTCTGCAATATGAGTCTCGTTTCTCGTCTGAAGTAATTAGAAAACGTGAATAATTTAGGTAATATTTGTGATTTACTGGTTATAATCATCCCCATCATGTTCTTCAATCTCCCAACAAAACCCGCTTGTATTATTCACAATTGGACTGTAAGTACTTAATTTACATATGAATCAATTCGAACACGATTCCGTGTTTGGATGTTTCCCCGCTCTGGGAGCTGAACAGATAGAGGAGGGAAGATTAATACTGGAGAGGTGAAACCTTTGAAAGCTATCTACCGTTGGATTTCTGTCATCATTTTACTTGCCCTGGCTTTTTCGCTGTTGGTCAATCCTTTCCAAGTGGCCAAGGCCCGCCCATTGGAAGCTGCTGTCCCTGGTGTTTCTGTGACATTGCCTCCTTCAGGGATGCTGGGAGAGCCCGTCACTCTCTTACTTCAGTTTGACAACACCAGTTTAACGGATGTGGGGTATGGGCCTTATATGGATCTCTTTTTGCCCTTTAGCGGCCCCGATGGCCCAACTGCCCCGGCCTCCAACGACGGCTTGTCGATGACAGATGCTTCTTACCTGGGCGGCAGCATTACGAACCAAACCCTGTCATGCCCGGCTGGCACCAACGTCACCCACCCACTCACCAAGCTGACTGTCAGCTGCCCGGCTGCACCGGCTGGTTTTGCCACCCCCTTTACCTGGCAAATGGTGGTCTTCACTTTACCGTTTGGTTCCTTTGTGGCAGATCAACCACCGGCCACAGTGACAATTTCGCTGGCGATGAGTAATTATGCTGACTTGGGCACCCCGCTGCCCGTTTACGCCAATAGTGGCTTCATGTTTGGCAATGACCCCTTGAACAACCCCACAACCGACCCCGTGATTATTGGCGCAGGAGTCAGTGCTTCGATTACCCCAACACTGATTAAT
Source organism: uncultured Anaerolineaceae bacterium (assembly GCA_964391795.1). Classification (GTDB taxonomy): domain Bacteria; phylum Chloroflexota; class Anaerolineae; order Anaerolineales; family Anaerolineaceae; genus Mesolinea. The sequence continues at coordinate 2,142 of CAYMNM010000153.1, forward strand.
CTGGTCAAAACCTATAATGGACCCGAATCGGAAACCGCCACAGGTCCCAATTTTCCACGCAGTTATACCGTCAATGTCGATATCGCCGCAGGCCAGACGGTAACCAACCTGGATGTAATTGATGAATTGGATAAAAACCAGGAATACCTGGGGAATGCCAACGCCAGCCCCGCGCCATTCGCGGTGATTGAGGAGCCGACCAAGTTAGCGCCGCAGAATCCACCGGACAATGATCTGGATATTCGTTTCAATTCAGTAACCGGTGGGTCGGGAGCCTCTGATGCCAGGGTAGATGTCTTATTCTACATCCCGCAGTACGATGCTGATGGAAATTATGTTATTCCCACCCAGACCGGTGATGACGTATTTACCTGCAACAATGCCCGGACAATCGGCGATTGGACGCCCCTGGACCCACGTGATGTTGGCAGTGGCGGCACCGACAATGCAATTTCTAATCCCACTGGCTGTGAGCATACTCTGGAAGATCAATCCATTGCCATTCAAAAAGGCGTGGCAAATCTCACTGATGGCAATAATTCTCCTGGCGATGTACTTGAGTACACACTGCAATTTCAGATCTCAGATTACTTTGCATTTGAAGGTATTACCATTCTGGATACGTTCTCTGACGGGCAGCTCTTTGACACTACCTACACAACCACACTTTCAGTAACTGAACACGCTGCTGCCACATCCAGCGGGTTCAATTCAGCCAATTATGCGGTTAACCGCAGTAGCCCTGGAACAGGTGAAACCCAAGTTACATTTAATATCTCAAATGAATTGATAGCCCGCGCCTTGGACGGCCAGATATTGGGTGGCTGCGTGCCTGCTGGCGGTACGGGTGTTGGAGACCCGAATTGCTCGACTTATAATGGTGGAGCCTCAACAGGTGTTGTCGTATTCCGCACAATAATCCAGGAAAATTTTACAGACACATATCCTTCTGGCGACCCAAGTGTAGATCAGGGTGATATTCTGTGGAATGATGTTGTTATTAACGGAAACGTTTTAAACAACACAGATTTGTTACCGACTGGCAACATCGAAGCTGACGACAGTAATGCCGAGGTGGTCATTGCCCGCGGCAGCCTGGATAAAACCATCTATGCTCTCAACGGCAACACGGCAGTCCCCTCCCCGGTGCGCATCTCCCCTGGCGATGAAGTAACTTACCGCCTGAGATACATACTGCCCAATAGCGACTTTGAGGACTTTTATATTATTGATTATCTGCCATTGCCTGTGTTCGACGCCTCTGAAGTTAGCGGTCTGTTTAATAACACCATCTGCGGCGTACCTGCTGCCGGATCTGCTTGTTTAGGCCCGGCTGATTCTTACCACCTGCTAGCGGCAGCGCTGGTGCCCACCATGGCAGTTGATACAACCGCCAACAGCGTTCGTTTTGACTACGGGGATTATGACATTACCAATGGACCTTCCTCGGTGGTAGATATCCTGTTCACGGTCACGGTGGAAGGCAACCCGTTTGCGGATGGCTTATACCTGACAAATCAGGCTCGAGCCCACGAAGGCTCCACCAACAATAGTTTTGTTGTAGCGGACGCCATCCAACAGATCATCCTGACTGAGCCAGTTTTGAACATTAAGAAGGGTGTAGTTGCAACCAACAATACGGCCGCAACCTTCGCGCCCTTGCCTGTTGCTCCCACTGCATTTACTGCACCTGGCGGGGCTTGCCCGCGCTTTACACCCACGATCAGTTCCTCCAACCTGGCGACCACTCCTATCAACAGCAACCTCACTGGTGTAGACGCTGCTGATAGGGTAACTTTTGCCATCGTGATTGAGAACACTGGTACTGGCTTGAATGGTGCTTTCGACGTACGTTTTAAAGATACGTTGCCTACCGGTTTCGCCATTCCTGTTTCGGGCTTGAACCTGTG
>CAYMNM010000154.1:0-4007 GCA_964391795.1 uncultured Anaerolineaceae bacterium
GCACTCTCAAAGGAGAAAATTATGTCTCGTAAGTTGACCTTTTTACTCAGTATTGTGTTGATCGCAACATTTGTGCTATCGGCATGTGCCGCACCTGCTGCTCCCGCGGCACCTGCTGCTCCTGCTGAACCCGCAGCGCCAGCTGCTCCCGCTGAACCTGCTGCTCCTGCAGAGCCTGCGGCTGAACCAGCCGCTGAACCAGCCGCTGAACCCGTGGTGGTTAGCTGGTGGCATATCTCCACCAAGGACCCCGCTCTTTCCTCCTGGCAGAAGATGGCGGATGATTACATGGCTGCCCATGAAAATGTGAAAATTGAGATCACTGTTTTGGAGAATGAATCCTTCAAAACTAAACTCACCACCTTGATGCAGTCTGGTGAAGTACCGGACATCTTCCAATCATGGGGACAGGGTGGCATGATCGAGCAGGTAAATGCTGGTTTATTGAAAGATATTACGGCTGACCTGGATGCCAATGGCGGCGAATGGCGCAATAGCCTTGGTGCCTTGGATGCCTTTGCTGTGGATGGCAAGAACTATGGCGTTCCGTGGGACATGGGCGCGGTGACCTTCTGGTACAACAAAGACCTCTTTGCCCAGGCTGGGATTGATGCAGTTCCCACCACCTGGTCAGATTTCCTGGCTGCCTGCGAGAAATTAAAAGCTGCTGGTATTGCCCCGATTTCAGTTGGTGAAGGTGACAAATGGCCCGGTATGCATATTTGGGCGTACCTCGTCTCCCGCATCGGTGGCGCTGAAGCCTTTGCAAAAGCTGCTGCAACAGGCGATGCCAGAACCGGTTCGTTCAATGATGAAGCTTTTGTTCAGGCTGGATACGAACTGAAGAAACTTGTCGATGGTGGCTACTTCCAGGAGGGCTTCCTGGGGGCGACCCACGATGAAATGAATGCCACATTTGGCAATGGCAAAGCAGCCATGGAACTTGGCGGACAGTGGTCTCCTTCCGTTCAGGCCGCCAACAGTGCTGACCTGGCCGGTGTCAAGAACCTCGGCATGTTCTCCTTCCCGGCTGTTGAAGGTGGCGCAGGCCTCGTGACCGACATTGTCGGTGGTGGTAATGGTTTTGCCGTTGGCGTCAACGCTGAACCTGAGGCCGTTGACTTCGTCAAATATCTGACCAATCTCGAAAATCAAAAAGTTATTGCCGCTGACAACACTGGTATTCCGGTGGCAAAGGGTGCTGGCGTAGCACTGGCCGATCCCAACATGGTATTGGTATCAGACGCAGTTGCCAACTCAACCTACTATCAACTGTACTTTGACCAGGTTTTGCCCCCTGCCATGGGTGGCATCATCAATGATGCAGTCCAGAAGATCTTCGCTGGCGTAGCGACACCTGAAGAAGTCTGCGCCGAAATCGAAGAAGGCTTCTTGTCTCAGTAAATATTTTCAAAATCTGACAGGTACGGATTGGCCCAAAAAGCTGACCTGTACCTGTCAGCACCTGGAAAATTCAGTTTGCCGGGTGTAACGGGTAATGTGGATCTGAGCTGATACAACTCCAGACCAATTGTTACAGTAAAAAATGATTTGACTAGGCCACTTTATAGATAGAACGCAGAGATAGGGAAACATGCAATCAAACAGCGCCACTTATAAGTCTGTTCTACCTAAAAAAGCGACGATTATGTCACGTCGAGCGAAAGACCGGCTGGTTGTGCTATTTTTTCTGCTGCCTGCTCTCGTGCTTTTCCTGCTTTTTGTAATCTACCCGATATTCCGTTCAGCTTATTTCAGCACTTTTGACTGGAAAGGTCTGGGTGCCGCGACAAAAAATATCGGCTTGGGGAATTATGCAAAGATTCTTGCGGATGACGTTTTCCTTAAGTCCGTCAAGAATGTTCTCATTATCATTGTGCTTTCATTAGGCCTGCAGCTTCCTGCGGCAATCGTTTTGGCGAACATGGTTGGCCGCGACCTGCCGGGCAGAGGCCTGTTCAGGACGGTATTCTTTTTGCCTTATGTACTCTCAGAAGTCAATACCGGCATCATGTGGATGCTGCTCTACAACCCAGACCCGGAACGTGGGTTCTTTAATGGCATTCTGGTTCAGTTGGGCTTAGACTCGGTTAACTGGCTTGCGGATATGAAAGTTGTGCTTTTCGCGGTTTTCATCGCCCTGACGTGGAAATACTTTGGTTTCCACTTGCTTCTTTATCTCACTGGGCTTCAGAACATTCCCCGGGAAATTGAAGAGGCCGCGCACATAGATGGCGCAAGTTCAATTCAAACTTTCTTCACGATCACTTTGCCATTGTTAGGTAGCACCATCAGAACTTCTGTTTATATGTCCGTTCTGGGATCAATTCAGCAGTTTGTTCTGGTTTGGGTCATGACCAGGGGTGGGCCGGTAAACGCCAGCGAGACGATGGCAACGTATATGTATCGGTTTGGGCTCGTCAGATTCCAGTTTGGGTACGGTGCCGCTGTCGCGATCATCATGTTTATTATCTGCGTGATTTTCTCGCTCATCTATCGGCAATTAACCAATAAGCCAGACTATCTAACCGGTTTGTAGAAAGGGCTCCTTGATGGAAAGAATCACTCCCACCCCCCGCTGGATGCATAAGAGCGTTCCAAGAGTTCTCCAATACATCATTCTCACGGTTACCTCAGTCATGGTTTTTATTCCCATAGTAATCCTGATGTTTGGCAGCGTGAAAACTACTGGGCAGATGTATTCGCATCCTTACTCGATCCCCAACCCGCCTAACTGGAGCAATATCATTAACATTTTATCGACATCCAATTTTTGGTTGTTGATGAAAAACAGTCTCATCGTCATGTTGTCGACGACGACTCTGACCGTGTTTGCATGCGCTTTAGTCTCATTTGTGTTCGCGCGGATGGAATTTCGCGGTAAAAATTTGTTTTTCAACCTTTTCACTCTGGGCTTGATGTTCCCCATCAATGTGGCTATATTGCCGGTCTACTTTGTCATGAAGCAGCTGCAGCAGTATGGCATCAATCTAATCGACAGCCTGGCGGGGGTTATTCTTGTGCAAACGGCATTCCAGTTATCAGGCAATATCATGATCCTGCGCGGTTTCTTTACCGCGGTTCCCTCGGAATTACAGGATGCCGCACATATTGATGGCTGCACTAATTTTGACTTTTTCTGGCGTATTTTGCTGCCCCTGGTTAAACCTTCACTGGCGGCAGTGGCTTCGCTGGTGATGATTGCCAGCTGGAACGATCTTCTGGTGCCGTTGGTGGTACTTAACAGCGATAAATTGTGGACGCTACCATTGGGTGTGATGCAATTTCAGGGGCAGTATGGTTCTGACCTGGCATTGATTTCGGCGTTTGTAGCTTTGTCTTCGATCCCGACCATCATTTTCTATTTCTTTGCCGAAAAACAAATCGTTTCGGGCTTAACCGCCGGAGCGATCAAAGGGTAATTGCCAACCTATGAGAGATATGCATCGTGCTACTGATTTGCTTAATCTACGGATCTTGCCTTTTGAAAACGATGGAGCTTGCACTTCTCATCATCTGATTTAAGGAGCAATTAATGGTTATGACACGTTCTTCAGAAAAACCAATTTACCTGGATACCTCCTATTCAGTTTCTGAACGAGCAATGGATTTGGTTAGCCGCCTTAGTTTGGAGGAAAAAGTGGGCCTGATGGGCCACGACTCAAAGGGTGTGCAAAGACTCAATATACCCAAATACAACTATTGGAATGAAGCTCTGCATGGTGTTGCCAGAAGTGGAAAGGCCACCGTGTTTCCACAGGCCATCGGCATGGCTGCCACCTGGGATAAGGCCTTGATTCGGCAGGTTGCCTGTGCTATCAGCGATGAAGGCCGGGCAAAATATCATGCCGCCTTGCGCCGAAATGGGTACACAGCCCAGTACCAGGGGCTGACCATGTGGTCTCCCAATGTCAATATCTTCCGCGACCCGCGCTGGGGGCGTGGGCAGGAAACCTGGGGGGAAGATCCGTTTTTGACCGGCGAAATGGCAACAGAATTTGTGCGCG
>CAYMNM010000155.1:0-3974 GCA_964391795.1 uncultured Anaerolineaceae bacterium
AAGAGAATCACAATTGCGATTACCGAAAATCCTAAAATTACATATAAAGGCAGACCCTGCAATTTTCCATTGCCGATAAAATTGAGTGCGGGGTTTGGGTCCCAATATATTGGCTTTTTTCCTGACAGGGTGTTTGTTAACCCAGAAGCCATATTTAACATCGCCAGTGTTGCAATAAACGAAGGAAGCCGCATTTTGGATATCATCAAGCCATTCAGAAATCCACAAAATGTTCCGGTGAGAATACCAGCAACGAGGCACACTGCTAGCGGCACGCCAGATCTCAGCAAAAGACCACATATACAACCTGACAACGCCAGTACGCTCCCAACAGACAGATCCATGCCCCCACTCATTATGACCATTGCCACACCTGTGACCAGCAGGCAGGGTATCGTTGTCTGTGTAAGCAAATTTGATAAATTACCTGCAGAAAGGAAGTTGGGCGCAAAAAACATGAAAAATATAACCGCTAAGAAAAGAATGACGATTGCGCTCGGATAATCAGAAAGTCGCAGTTTCTTGTTTATGATAACTTTCCCTCCAGAGTCCGATTGAATGCGTAGGTAAGAATTTCTGTCTGATTAGTTTCTTTAGTTACGCTCTCGGCAACAACACGACCAGTGGCCATAATATATATTCTGTCGGTCATGCCAAGAATTTCCAAGAGATCAGAAGAAATCATAAGAATACCTGCGCCCTGCTCAACCAACTCGTCCATGATTTCGTAAATACTAGTTTTTGCACCAACATCTACACCGCGTGTGGGTTCATCAAAGATGAAAAACTTTGCCTTTGTCAGAAGCCATTTTGAGACTACAACCTTTTGTTGAGTTCCACCACTAAGTTTTTTTGCTAACTTTTTTACAGACGAAGTTGCAATATTGAGGTCTTTGACGTACTTTTCGGCGGCTAGAACCTCTTTGTTGGAGTCCATGAAAAAATTCGGAAAAAGATCTTTTAGCGATGCAATCGTAATGTTGTCCTTAACTGGAAGGTCAAGTGCAAGGCCTTCATTTTTTCGGTCTTCGGGTAAAAGGCTTATACCAAGGGCTACACTTTTCTGGGCATCATGTTTAGGCACAGCTTTTCCACAAAACATTACTGAGCCAGCTTCATAATCGTCTATACCAAAAATTGCCCGAGCCAATTCAGTACGACCAGCACCAACAAGCCCTGCAAGGCCAACAATTTCACCACTTCTGACGGTCAGATTAACATCGCGAAAGTTCTCGTTTGTTAACCCTTTAACTTCAAGTAGCATTTCACCCGGATTACTGGTCTTGTGAGGGTATAGGTTTTCAACGTCTCGATTTGCGATCTTCGAGATTAGTTCATTCATTTCAATCTGGTCTATTGGTTTTGTATCGATTAGCTTCCCATCGCGAAGGACAGAAACCCTGTCGCCTATTTCAAACAATTCTTCCAGGCGATGAGAGATGTAAAACATTCCGATGTTTTCCGATTTAAGTCGTCGGATTAGCGCGAATAGTTCTTTAATTTCCTTATCCATTAAAGAGCTTGTGGGCTCGTCAAAAACAATAATTTTGGCCTTCATCGAGAGCGCTTTTGCAATCTCAACAACCTGTTGGTTTCCAACTCCAAGATCTTTTACTTTTGCCGCAGGATCAATATTTACATGCAAGTTATCCAGTATTTTTTTTGCGTTTGTCAGCATTAACTTGTAATCCAAGATACCTAAAAGACGGTTCTTGTAACTTTCTTGTCCAAGAAAAATGTTGCTCGCAACGCTTAGCTCTGGTATCAGGTTTAACTCCTGATAGATCATCCTGATACCCAGCTTGGCTGCCATCTCAGGGTTGACAATATGAATTGGAGCTCCGTCGAGTAAGGTTTCACCCTCATCAGGCTTGTAGACCCCAGAAAGTACTTTCATTATGGTTGATTTGCCTGCCCCATTCTCACCCGCGATCACATGCACTTCACCAGGGTAAAGAGTCAAACTTACCCTATCGAGGGCCTTAACTCCCGGGAAGTTTTTTGTTATTGATCGCAGTTCAAGCATCGGAGTACTCAATCAAATTCTCCTTTGTTTATTTTAACGGACTATTAATTATTTTGGAATATATCACACATCTTGAAATTTCTTACAAATTTCGTGCGATTTACTAAAAATTAATTTTGAAGAAATCGCTAATGTTGGTAGGAACAATCAGATTGTGCCTTTAGAATTTTGCAGTAAATAAACTTAAGATCTCTGTTTTTGCACTTCAATAACCCTTTGAAGTCTCAGAAACTATTAGCCTTGGAATCAAAGCTATTGATACACATATTTCAAATATCTTACCCTTTAGTGACAAATTGTGAAAAACCATGTTCGAAAGGCAAAATTGGGATATTTGAGCATCAGACAATAATTTCGCTCAGCGTAGACACCAAAATAAACCCTTGTCTGTACCATCCAACAAAAAACCACCCAATCGGGTGGTTTTGAGGAATAGAACCTTACAGAATTAAGCAGTCACGGTGCTGAGGAAGTTGCCCAGACCCATCTGCTCGATCTGACCAATGCGCTCTTCCAGGCCATCCACGTGGCCTTCTTCTTCGCGCAGGATTTCATCCACGAGTTCCTTGGTGCCCTGGTCTTTCTCGGCCACACAAATTTGGGTGATCTCGTTGTACATCTTAACGGCATCGGTCTCCGTGCCCAAATCATTCTTCAGGTAGGAGGGCACATCGGTGCCAATCGTGATCGGGTTGTACTTGTTGATGTACGGGATGCCCTCAAGGAAGAGGATGCGGCCGATAAGCTTTTCGGCGTGTTTCATCTCCTGGATGGCCAGTTCTTCAGAGAACTCGTGCAACTTTTCGTAGCCCCAATCGGCAGCCATTTCGGCATGCACAATGTACTGATTGATAGCGGTCATCTCCTCAGTTAAGGCCATATTGAGGGCGTCAATTACTTTTTTTGAACCTTTCATAGCTTTCCTTTCTTTGCCTTAGCCGCGAGTTTAACCGACGACGGTGGTGAGATAGTTTTGAAGGCCCATCTGCTCGATTTGGCCAATGCGCTCTTCGATTGCATCAAGGTGGGCTTCTTCTTCCATCAGGATGTGGTCCATCATCTCTTTGCTGCCCTGATCATGTTCAGCGACGCAGAGTTTAACGATGCCATTGTATTTGGTAATCGTATCCAGCTCACTCTTCTGATCGTTCTTCAGGCCCTTGTCAACAAATTCACCAATATGTACAGGCCGGACTTCGGTGACAATCGGTTTGCCTTCGAGGAAGAGGATGCGGCCGATTAATTTTTCTGCGTGCTTCATCTCATCAATGGCGCGTTTTTCAACGTATTCGTTAAACTTGCCGTAACCCCAATCTTCGGCCATCTCAGCATGCACCATGTATTGGTTGATGGCGGCCAATTCATCGGCCAGAGCATCATTTAATGCATCAATTACTTTCTGACTACCTTTCATAAAATCTCCTTGTAGTTAATTTAGTTAAGCCAACAGCGTATAAAATTTACACGTTGTGTAACAGTATTATAAACGATGCTGTCTACAGGCCAGCGTTGACGTACTTGGCGCCGGCCAGGATCATCTTCTGGACGAGGTCATATTGCTCGTTCATCAGGTCGAAGATGGCATCTTCACCCAAAACTTCGATCTCCTGCTCAATGTCGTCGCCTTCTTCAAGCCCTTCAAGCGTATCCAGGTCCTCTTCAATGCCGCTGTAGTAGTACTCAGCCAGCAGTTGCATGCGTTTGTTAGCCTGGCGGAAGAAGGTAAGGAAGCGCTTGATATCCTTGGTGTCGATGAGTACCTGTTCGTAAAGGCTTTGGATGGCCATTTCCTCTTCGGCAGCGGGGTCATCAGCGATGATTTCAATTTCTTTTTTGCTTGCGGGGGTTTTCTTATCCATGGGTTCTCCTTTGGTTTTTTAGCATATTAATTGTACGCTGAATAAAGGCAGAAACTTGCTTTGTTCAGCCTTTCTTTTTTGCTTGTGAT
>CAYMNM010000156.1:0-3782 GCA_964391795.1 uncultured Anaerolineaceae bacterium
AGGGCTATGACCAAACTCGTTGTTCAAATCCCGGCGCTCAACGAAGCCGCCACTCTGCCAACCGTCCTCTCGGAGATTCCCCGCAAGATCGAAGGCATCGACGAGGTGCAGGTGATTGTGATCGATGACGGCTCCAGCGACGGCACGGCCGATATTGCCATTGCCAACGGAGCAGACGCGGTCATCCGCCACCGCAGCACGCGCGGGCTCTCGCGCTCGTTCATCAGCGGCATCCAATTCGGCTTGGCGCTTGGGGCTGATATCATTGTCAACACCGATGGCGACAATCAGTACCCCGGTGCTTCCATTCCAGACTTGGTCAGGCCAATCATTGAAGATAAGGCCGACATGGTCATTGGCGACCGTCAACCCCTCAAAAATGCCAATTTCTCACCTTTCAAGCGCTTTCTGGAAGCCGCGGGCAGCGCTTACATCCGCTCAGTGAGCGACACGAATGTCAGCGACGCGGTTAGCGGCTTCAGGGCTTTCTCACGCTTCGCAGCCTTGCCCCTGCAGGTTTATAACCCTTATTCCTACACCCTCGAAACGCTCATCCAGGCTGGCAAAAGGCAGCTCAAAATTGCCCAAGTGCCCATCACCACCAACCCAAACCTGCGCAAATCACGCCTGCACAAGGGAATTTTCCACTTCATCGGCAACCAGGCCGGGGCCATCCTGCGCTCTTACGTGCTCTACCAACCCCTGCGCACCTTCCTTAGCGGCGGCATTCTGTCTGCCCTGGCGGGTCTTGTCCTGTTGGTGCGCTTCCTTATTTTCTACCTGATTGGCGAGGGCAACGGCCATCTGCAGTCGCTTTCTGTCGGCGGGACCCTGCTCATCATCGGCATCGTGCTGATGATTATCGGCTTTCTGGCGGATTCAATGCGCGCCACACGCGAAATGCAAGAAGAGCTGGTTATTCACAAGCGGGATACTTTCAGAATTGACGACCTTGGCAAGATCAACAGCTTTGAAGGCCAGCCGGTTTATACCCGCAGCCATCCCTTTAGCAGCGAAAACCTCCCCGATTTTCTAAAAGGTAAGATGCCACTTTGAGGTTTGTTAACCTCCCTGTGCTATACTTTTAACCTCATTTCAGGGTTATTTTGGTATGCCTCTATAACCTTTTTTGACTAAAAAAACAGGGAAAAACCGACCGCCATCATGTCATTTGTGCACCTGCATGTCCATTCAACTTATTCCATCCTTGATGGCTTCGGTGCCCCAGCCGATCTTGTAAAAAGGGCCAAGCAACTGGGCATGCCCGCCTTGGCACTCACTGACCATGGCACCATGTTTGGCACCCTCGATTTCTTCAAAGCCGCCAAAAAAGAAGGCATCAAGCCCATCATCGGCCTTGAAACCTACCTTGCCCCGCGCTCCATGCAGGATAAAGACGCCATCAAAGACAAGCATGCCTACCACCTGGTGCTGCTGGCTGAAAACATGGCCGGCTATCAGAACCTGCTGCAAATAGCCACCGCCAGCCAGCTTGAGGGCTTCTACTACCACCCCCGTGTCGATCGCGAGTTTCTCGCCAGCCATCACGAAGGTCTAATTGCTTCTTCTGCCTGCCTTTCCGGTGAGATTTCACGTGCCTTGCAGGAAGGTGACCTGGAAAAGGCTGATCGGGTTGCTGATTGGTACCTGGAAACCTTTGGTAAAGACAATTTCTTCTTTGAACTGCAGGAACATGACGACCCGTTGATGACCAAAGTGAACCGCCAGATGATCGAACTGGCCAGGCGCAAAGGCGGCCACCTAATTGCCACCAATGACGTGCACTACATCCGGCGCGAAGATGCAGAACTGCAGGATATCCTGCTTTGCGTACAGACTGGAAGGCTGCTCTCCGACACCAACCGCATGCACATGACCGGCGATAGCTACTTTTTGCGCAGTTCCGAAGAAATGGCAGTCTTGTTCAGCCAGGTGCCAGAAGCCCTCAGCAACACGCTGGCCATTGCCGAGCGCTGCAACATCAACCTCGAGCGCAAGGGCTACCATCTGCCCGTTTTTGAATTGCCCAAGGGCGTCACTTCCAGAAAATTCCTTTACGAGCTTTGCCAAACCGGCCTCAAAGAACGCCTGCAAGACAAGGCTATGGAAGAGGCTTACCAATCCCGCCTGAATTACGAGCTGGAAATCATCAACAAGATGGGTTTCAACGAATACTTCCTCATCGTTGGCGACCTCTGCGACTTTGCACGTTCCAAAAATATCTGGTTCAACGTGCGCGGCTCTGGCAACGGCTCGCTGGTTGCCTATGCCCTCAAGATTACCTCCGTCAACCCCCTGGATTACAACCTACTCTTTGAACGCTTTTTGAACCCGGGGCGTGTCAGCATGCCCGATATCGACCTCGATTTTCAAGATGACCGCCGCGGCGAGGTGATGGAATATTGCGGGGTCAAATACGGCGCGGATCGTGTTGCCCAGATTATCACCTTTGGCACCATGGCTGCCCGCGGCGCCATCCGCGATGTTGGCCGGGTGATGAACATCCCCTTGCCTGAGGTTGACCGCGTGGCTAAATTGGTGCCTGGCCCTGTTCAGGGTAAAAACCAACCCATGAGCTATGCCCTAAAGACAGTGCCAGAGCTTAAAGAATTGCACGATTCTTCAGTGGATATCCACAAGCTAATCGATTTAGCTGGGCGAATGGAAGGCACCATCCGCAACGTGGGCACGCATGCCGCCGGGGTCATCATCAGCGATAAACCGCTCACCGAATACACAGCCCTGCACCGCCCAACCAGCTCGGATGAAAACTTGCCTATCAAGACGGTCACCCAGGTGGATATGGATGGCGTGAACGACCTGGGTTTGCTCAAAGTGGACTTTTTAGGCCTCGTAACCCTGACTATCATGTCCAAGGCCTGTGAATTTATTGAGAAACGCCACGGCTTGCACCTGGACCTTACGAACATTCCCACGGACGACCCAGAAACCTACAAATACATCAGCTCTGGCCATACCATTGGCATGTTCCAAATGGAAGGCAACGGCATGACGCGCTATATCATGCAGATGCAACCCAACAACCTCAACAACGTCATTGCCATGGTCGCGCTCTTCCGCCCAGGCCCAATGGAGAACATCCCCGTTTATATCGATCGCATGCACGGCAAATCGCAAGTGACCTATCTGCATGAAAAACTCGAGCCCATTCTCTGTGATACCTTTGGGCTGGCCGTCTACCAGGAGCAAATCATGCTGGCTTCAATGGCCCTGGCAGGATACTCGCCAAGTGAATCAGATGACTTCCGCTCGGCGATCTCCAAGAAAAAAGAAAAAGAAGTCAAGAAGCACCACGAAAAATTTGTGAATGGCGCGGTGGAGCGCGGCATCAGCGCGGAAATTGCTGAAACCATTTTTGCCCAGTGGGAAGCCTTCGCGCATTACGGCTTCAACAAAAGCCACGCGGTCAACTATGGCATCATCGCGGTGGAAACCGGCTACCTCAAGCTGCACTACCCCGCAGAATACATGACCGCCCTGCTCTCGGCCTGGAAGAACGACACCGACAAGTGCGCTACCTACGTAACCGAATGCCGCAATATGGGCATCGAGGTTTTGCCGCCTGATGTGAACTTCAGCGATTACGATTTCAAGATTGAAGATCGCCCCAGTGGCAAGGCCGCCATCCGTTTTGGTCTGGGCGCGGTTAAGAATGTCGGTCAGAACCCGGTGAACCTGATCATTTCTGCCCGTGCAAACAAACCCTTCAGCGATATCAATGACTTTGCCAAACGCGTGGACTTGCGCCAGGTGGGCAAACG
>CAYMNM010000157.1:0-3775 GCA_964391795.1 uncultured Anaerolineaceae bacterium
TGGTGGGCATGGAGTCCAAACGTTACATGCACCACTACAACTTCCCGCCCTACAGCACCGGTGAGACAAAACGTCTCGGTGGCCAAAGCCGGCGTGAAATCGGTCACGGTGCCCTGGCAGAACGCGCTTTAGTGCCTGTTCTTCCTGATGAAAAAACCTTCCCCTACACAATGCGCCTTGTTTCTGAGGTTATGGGCTCCAACGGCTCCTCTTCAATGGGTTCTGTCTGCGGTTCCACCTTGGCTCTCATGGATGCTGGTGTGCCGATTAAAGCCCCCGTCTCCGGTGTGGCCATGGGCCTCATCAAGGAAGACGAGCGTTATGTAGTGCTTACCGACATCCTCGGAACTGAAGACCATCTTGGTGATATGGATTTCAAGGTTGCTGGCACCCGTAATGGCATCACTGCCCTGCAGATGGACATCAAAATCAAGGGCATTACCCCTGCCATCATGTCCGAAGCCCTCGACCGCGCCAAGGTTGCTCGCTTCCATATTATGGATAAAATGCTCGAAGCTATTGCCGAACCCAATAAGACCCTCAAGCCGCATGCCCCGCGCATTGAAACTGTGAAAGTGCCAGTTGATAAGATTGGTGCCATTATCGGACCTGGCGGCAAAAACATCCGCAGTCTGCAGGAAGAAACCAACACCAAGATCGATATCGATGATGATGGTACGGTTTATATTGCTTCTGTTGATGGTATTGGCTTTGATGAAGCCCGCGACCGCATCCTCGGTCTGACCGAATCCGCCGAAATCGGCAAGATTTACACTGGAAAATGCGTACGCGTGACTGATTTTGGTGCATTCATCGAAATCATGCCCGGTGTGGATGGCCTCTGTCACATTTCGCAGCTTTCCACCGAGCGCGTAGCCACTGTTGAAGATGTTGTAAAAGTTGGCGACGAACTCACCGTCATGGTGATCGATGTCAGCCCCGATGGCAAGGTACGGCTCTCCCGCCAGGCTTTGCTTGAAGGTTGGACGGCTGATGAAGCCCGCGAACATGACAACGCCAATCGCAGCAAGAGTCAGTCTCACCGTGGTGACCGCTCCTCTGGTGACCGCCGTGGCGGCGATAGCCGTGGTGGAGACCGCCGTGGTGGTGATCGCCGTGGTGGCGAGCGCAAATTCAACCGCTAAACTTAAACGAACGAGGCCGCCGCAAGGCGGTCTCTTTATATCTGAATCGAGTTTGCGGATTCGGCATATAATTATTTCATGAGTACTAGTTTTCTTAAGCTTCGATCTCGTTATGGAGTCTATTACGGCCTGATTGCTGGGTTGGGGTACGCATTCTTTACCTGGTTTCTGGATGCTGTTGGCCTGGCGACTGCCCATGCAGCTTACCCATACGTCAAGTTAATTGGCGGTCTGGTGATCACGCTACCAGTTTTTGCGCTTGTAGGCTGGCTGACCACCAAAATAGATAGTCACTTTTTTGGTTTACTACTGTGGGGAATCTTGAGCCTGTATGCTTTTTCTGCTGCTTTCCTGGCACAATACGACTTTATACCGCGCTGGTATGCCCTGATGCATGAACCTGTGGCCTCTTTGGTCAGACCTTCGATTCCTTCATATTTTGCTGCATTATTGCTGACAGTTGGTGCAATATTGATGATGTTCGCTTTTCTCATTGCCGGCCTTCTCGAAATCAATTTAATTGAATCTACACTGGCCAGTGGTAGAGCGGGTTCACAGTTCTTGTCTGCAATGGTTGTTGTTGTCTTGATGGCTTTGGCTGGAAACCAGGTGGATACCTTCACATATCGAAATTCGCGTTTGTCCATCCAGTCTTTCCATAAGCTAATCAACCTGGTTACCAGCCCGGAAGGTCAGGCACTGGATGACAAGGCCAAAAACCTGCGGAATTTTGGGGCAGTAACCTCCATGGGTTTGGAAAACCTGAACAAACCGCACCGATTTTTCCTGATAAAGGATATGACAGGTGATTATGGCACGGTTGAACTGATGATTGAGCTTGAAGATACCTGGGGAAAATGTAATGCAAGCAATCGTGAAGCGTCATTTTGTGCGCCAACTCAATTCAAGTATCAAGCCCCCAGCTATTTCCTTTGAGCTTAATTCTTAATCTGATTAAGGAAGTATTTAATAAACTTAATCAAATATTAACGCAAAAATGCGTAATATTTCATATTAGAATTATTCAGAAAGTCTATAGTGATATAATTCCGCCTAAATTTAGACGTACCTTACAAGATAGATATTTTCAATGAGATGAACAATGCAAGGCGACAGCCAAACCATTTTAAGGATTTAATTAATGGCAAATGAACTTCTAAATGTGCAAGATCTCGAAACGGTTTTCAATACACCGGGCGGAATTATTCATGCTGTAAACGGCGTAAGCTTCAATCTCAAAGAAGGTGAAACCCTGGGTGTAGTGGGGGAGAGCGGCTGTGGTAAGAGCGTCACTATGCTATCTTGCCTCAGGCTTGTACCAATGCCCCCCGGTAAGATCGTGAATGGGGTAGCCAATTACAAAGGCAAAGACTTGCTTTCAATGCCAGAAGAAGACCTTAGGCAAATCCGTGGTGGCCAGATCGCCATGATTTTCCAGGATCCGATGACTTCGCTCAACCCGGTTATGACCATTGGCCGCCAGATGGAAGAACCTTTGCTCTTACACATGAACATGAATAAAGAGCAAGCGCGAAAACGCTCGATCGAACTACTTGAGCAGGTTGGCATTCCCCGCGCAGCCGATCGCCTCAAAGATTATCCGCACCAATACTCAGGGGGTATGCGCCAGCGTGTGATGATTGCTATGGCCCTTTCCTGCAACCCACAAATACTGATTGCAGATGAACCCACAACCGCCCTTGATGTAACCATCCAGGCACAGATTGTGGAATTGGTTATCAGACTGCGCGAACAATTGGGTATGTCCATTGTCTGGATCACCCATGATTTGGGCGTTGTTGCCAGTATTGCCCAGCGCGTGATGGTGATGTACGGGGGTTATGTCATCGAAGAAGCGCCGATTAAAAAACTTTATAGTGACCCTGAGCACCCCTATACTGTTGGTTTACTGGGCTCTTTACCTTCAACACAGAAAGGAAAACGCCATCGCCTCTTTTCCATCGAAGGTATGCCGCCAGTGCTTTATCGTAAACCCCAATCTTGCCCATTTGCTCCTCGCTGCCGTTGGGTTCAACCCATCTGCCGCGAGCAGTTACCACCTCTTGAAAATATTGATACTAACCATACTGTCCGCTGCTGGGTGGATATCAAGACCGGGAAGGTACGCGCATGACAGTCTCAAGTGAAGTTCTCGTAAAAGTTGAAGATCTCAAGATGTATTTTCCGATCTATTCTGGCGTCTTCCAACGCCAGGTAGGTTCTGTAAAAGCAGTGGATGGCGTAAGCTTTGAAATTTTTGAGGGTGAGACACTTGGTTTGGTTGGTGAATCTGGCTGCGGAAAGACCACAACCGGTCGCACGATTATCCAACTCTACAAACCAACTGCGGGGCATGTTTGGTTCCAGGGTAAAGATCTGGCATCCTTAAAATCCGAAGAAATGCGCCAGGTGCGCAAGAACGTACAAATGATCTTTCAAGATCCTTACGCCAGCCTCAATCCCCGTATGACTCTGCGTGAAATCATTGCCGAACCGATTCTTGCCTTTGGGGCTGCAACAGGCAAAGAAATTGATGACCGCGTAGCAGATCTGCTCAAGCTCGTCAAACTCTCACCAGATTTTATGGGCCGCTATCCGCACGAGTTTTCAGGTGGGCAACGTCAGCGTAT
>CAYMNM010000158.1:0-3697 GCA_964391795.1 uncultured Anaerolineaceae bacterium
AGGGCTAACTACAATCCGGAACCCATTATCACTCCGATTCTGGAAAGTTATTGGAAGGAGAATGAAAAGAGGTTGGAAGCCCAAAGGCAAATTGACGAAAAAGGTTTTGCGTTACGAGCAGATGCAATGATCGGACGTCTTGCCAGTGCAGTGGCTTGGACCTTAATGGTAAAAGAGACCGCAGATCTGGCGAATGAAAATGATGGCCTTGTCGAAGATGAATTTTTGGAAGGTGGTTTTGAAACCCGGATGGATGAAGTTGATGAGGTAATATTTGCGTTTGATTGCCACGGGATTGGGGGGAACAGAATAAGGGGGATTATTGATAATATGTCCAAGAAGCTATCGGGAAACCCCTTGTTCTCTCTGCCTCTAATCAAGCAGGGATACCGTGAATACCACCAGAAGATGTTCGATTACTCAGAGTTGATGGAGGATACGGACAATGCTGATTTTCACCGTAGCAAGCTGGAAAGCCTGGGAGATTGGACAGTTTTAGGAATGGCTGGAAATTTGATCTTCCCAGGTTCCAATAAAATCAAAAAGAATGAGCTTGATCTGGACTCGCTGAAGATCTTCCTGGACCGGTTGAAGGATGTCGATCCCGATCTCAGGAATGATCTAATTGATGCCATGAGAAATCCCAAAGAAGTCGAGGAGCTTTGGGATGCTCCGTTCTGAATGTTATGAGCCTTGACGAGGAACCTGTCTGAGCAATCGGGCAGGTTTTTTAGTTGTGGAAAAGAGGAGTGGGCCGTTGAGATTCTGCCTGGGACAACATTAGTCACAAGAAATTACAGTCAGGATACCCTGGTTAGGAAAATGGTATATAATGACATTAATCCAATAATAATATTCCATGTTGCGCACTAACAACGCATTTCTTTATTTTGTCTACTATTTTCACCTGATATAAAAGATAAAAAGACCGCAGGAGGAATAGATACCTACCTTTTGGGGGACAAAATCACCTGTTGATGATACAAAACAACAGGATCGCACGGGAAAGTCTTTTTATCAGCATGTGGTAGAGCTTGTGAAAGGCCCCGTAACATAAACGGATAATTGCTTTGAAGTTCAATGTCAGCGAGAAGTCAATGTCAGGATTCCTCTTCTTTAGGAGAAACACTATCTCGCGTAGACAGCAGCTCCAAAAATAGGAATGATAAAACCATGATCACCTGGGTTGTATTCGGCCATTCCGTTCTTGTTCCATCGGATTGAATGCCTTTTGATAATCCGGCTATTTAACCTAACTTCAGCAAGTAATTGGCTTTATTTTTCGCTTCCATGACAAAACGATTGTCAAGGATGTTTTTATTATTGACAGAAGGGCTTATTATATCTGGTATTTCGCAAAATAAGCAGGATGTGCTTTCTTTCCAGTAAATTAGGGCAATGAACCAAGTAAACTAATAAGGTCTCCCTTTATCTCAATTACCTCACTAAAAAGCCCTCACAGCCCGAACACCTAATGCATATATTTTCCAACTATTATCTTGATATGTATTATCTGGGTTAAAAGAAAGACCATGGGCATGTGTTTCCTTATAACCACCACCACAAAACTCCTGACAACTCCAATAAAATTGCCCATTACTTGGGAAATTGCCCATACCTTTTAGGTAAAGGTTTTCATGCATAATACTTAGTTCTGCACGAGTAGGAAGATACCAATCTTCAAAGCCATTTAATATAAGATCTTTACAGATTTTTGCAGCTGTTATTTCCTGACATTCTTCTACAATTAGATCCGTATTTTGAGGACCTGTAAAATCGTCACATGAAGTTCCAATAACCATTCCTTCTCCATAATTTTGCGATGAACAGCCCCAGGGAAATATACCCTGATCATTTGGTGCACAGATTAATCCATGTTTCGCTGTACTATCAATATAAAAAACAATACCACCTTGATAATACTCTCCAATTGCTAGTGCGGTTGAAGCTATAAAAGAAACTTCATTGCCATATGAAATTCCTTGGCTGTTGATTGCATATGCCCGGACATAATAAGTGGTCTTGGCAACCAGGCCGGAAATCTTTCCGTAAAACGACCCCGGACCGCTACCCATGGCAACCTTGGTATTTTCCATAGTCGGAGTCTGCGTTGTGGCATAGCATATACCACGCTCAGTTACTTCAGCCCCACCTTCAAAGGTCACCTCGCCTCCCAGAACCACAGAATTATTCGTGATTGAGTCGGTATTGAAAGTGCTGACTTTTGGGGTAGAAATCAGATCCCTGAGACACCGCACGGAGAAACCGTACTCTTTAAAGTGGTTGTCCCGATGAACATTTGTGTGGCTGGAGAAAAGGGTACGGTCTATGACGTGATCCATCGAATACTCCGTAGAAGACCACCAATGACAGTCATAGCTCATGGTTATGAAATTAGCATCGTAATTGCGGAAACCACCAGGATACCCTGAAAAACCAGTTGAATTTGTTCCGTTGCCATTGTTACTCCACCCTGTAGTGGATTTCATTTGAGTGCCCTGATTGGTTCCTCGATATCCTATTGCATCAGCATCGGTTTGGCTCATCCCCAAATACATTTCCAACTGCTTCCACTCGGCATCGCTGGGCAAATGCCACCCTTCGGGACAGGCCGTCATGGCCGCCGGCCAATTATACAATACGCCGTAGGTGAAGTAATTCGTGGTTGCATTGGCTGCTGTCACATCAGTTCCTTCATATCCATAAACGTAGTAAAAAGGATCTGTATAGGATTCGGATGCCGGCGGACTGACGGAAGGCAAATACGCCAGGTTCTCGGCCATCCAGACCTGTTCCCCAATCTGCACCCAGTCGTATTCATTTCCGTCACGGCTGTCAATGAATGTTCCTGTTGGATTTGCTAATGTTGTAAAATTGACTTCATCACCGTAAGCCGTTCCCTGGCTGTTGATGGCATAAGCCCTGGCATAATAGGTGGTCTTGGCAGCCAGGCCGGAAATCTTTCCACTGAACATTCCGGTGCCACTGCCCATGGCAACCTTGCCACTTTCTGTCGTGGGCGTCTGCGTGGTGCCGTAGCATACTCCACGCTCCGTCACATCAGCCCAACCATCAAACGTTACTTCTCCTCCCAGAATCACGGAGTTATTCGAAATTGAGTCTGGAACGAAAGTGCTGACCGATGGAGCAGAAACCGGATCCCTGAGACACCGGACAGAGAAACCGCCTTCCTTTAGGGTGTATTCCCGGTAGACGGTGGTGTAGAGGTAGCCCAGGCTCCAGTACCAGGCGCCATCTGCCGAGTACTCCGTAGAGGACCACCAGACCCCGCCTCCGCCATTGTCGATGAAACTACCATTGCCGAGACGGCTACCGCCAGGAAGCCCCGAAAATCCGCTGCTGTTATTGTTGGCAGGATCATTTCCCGGAACACCAACATTTGTTGAAATATCCCAACCGGTAGTGGCTGCCATGGACTTGGCGATGTCATCCCCGCTGCCTTCGTAGCCATAACCGTTGTTTATTAAATAACCGGTCAGTGTTGTCCACTCCGCATCGCTGGGCAAATGCCACCCTTCGGGACAGGCCGTTAGCGCCGCTGGCCAGTTGTACAAAACACCGTATGCGGAGTAATTCGAAGTAGCCTTGGCTGCCGCCACATCAGTGCCGTCATAACCATGAACATACATGAATGGTTCCGTCTCAGAGCCAACCGATGGTCCGCTCACAGCAGGCA
>CAYMNM010000159.1:0-3672 GCA_964391795.1 uncultured Anaerolineaceae bacterium
TGTGGAAGAGCATTACTACAATCGTCAGCAGGTGGATTACGATATTCGGCCCAAGGCTGCGCCAATAAGGATGCCCCAAGGTCAAATATTAAGCCAGCAAGAATTCAGGATCGACTTCCCTAAAGAGGAGACTTTTTCAGAAGCTTTACTTAAATTGATCGATACCAAGGGCATCGATGATGTCACTGCTTACAAAAGATCCAATATTGACCGCAAATTGTTCAGTAAGATCCGCTCAAATAAAACTTACAGCCCGGCGAAAAGGACTGTACTGGCCTTTACGATTGGCCTGGGACTTTCAGTGGGAGAAGCCCGGGACTTGCTGGGCAGGGCTGGGTATGCCTTCAGCCCCTGCCACAAACGCGACTTGATTGTCTTGTGGTTTCTTGAGAACAAGCGCCACGACATCAGCCAGGTCAATGCCGCTCTCTTCGATTTTGACCAGGAGCTTTTGGGGGCTTAAAAATGTCGCTTGCGGGGCGACCACAAGCGCTTACCCAAGTTGTACACTAGACCTCAGATCAGTAAAGGAGGTCTAAATGAACAAAACAGAACTAGTTTTCATACTCGACCGCAGTGGCTCAATGGGTGGGCTGGAGACGGATACCATCGGGGGTTTCAACAGCACCCTGGAAGACCAACGCAAATTGGAGGGGGAGACCAGGGTTTCCACCATCCTTTTCGATAACCAATTTGAGGAATTGCACGACCGCATCGACCTCAAGGATATCCAGGCACTCACATCGCAGCAGTATTTTGTGCGTGGCAGCACAGCGCTTTACGACGCGGTTGCCATGGGGATCCGCAAGATTGCCAATGTTCAGGCTGCCGTAAAAACAGAAGCCCAAGCCGACAAAGTGATTGTGGTCATCATTACGGATGGTTACGAGAACAGCTCCCGTGAAACCAGCGCAGCCATGCTGAAGAAAATGATCAAAGAAAAGCGGGCGGAAGGCTGGGAATTTATCTTCATGGGAGCCAATATCGACGCTGCACTGGCAGCTGGGGAGATCGGTATCTCCGCGAGCAATGCAGCTAATTACGTACCTGATAGCCAGGGTGTCAAAATTCAATATGAGTGTTTGAGCGAGGCTGTCATCAGCTTAAGGTCAGGCCAAGCGATGCCCAAGGATTGGCAAGGTCGTACTGAAGCGGATAAGAAGCAGCGCGGCAAGTAAGCATTTTTGTTTGTATGGGGGCCAGAGTGCGCGCAGGGGGTCCAACGCACCCTGTTTTAGTATTTAACGACAGCTAAATAAATCAGGCCGGCGATTTAGCCGGCCTTTTACAAAGGTGTTAGCTGCTTTACTCAGGCATCCAATGCCCGATATAGACTTTTTCGCCGGTAATAACAGCCGGCAGCGAAATCCGCAGCGTCAGTTTGCCTTTGGGGGTGTTGAAATAAAGCCCGCCGGTACTGAACCTAAAAGGATCCTCCACAGTTCCATAGCCACTTAAGCCGATATTGGTGGGATGGTTAAGAATCTCAACTTCAACCTGATTCACCTTAGAAGCGCTGCCGTCAAAATTGAAACGGTAGCCACCTGGGCCCATGTCGGCCAACTCAATGCTGACCAAAAGGAGCTTAGTTTTACCGATGGTTATTTCCTGGTTCAACACCAGGGGTTCGTCTTCCTTTAATAGAGCGGTGTTAAATTCCAGATCTGCATAGGCATCCAGTTCCGGGAATTCCCGTGTGAGCACAGTTTGGGCAATGCTTACCGGGTAGTCCACACCGGTTTTTGGTACCGGCATCGTGACGAACCAGGGTGATACCGCTGAATTAGGGTTCTGTTTAAAGAATTGTGTGTTCAGGTCATTGGAGAGTTCCACCATCTCCATGTAAAGGTCCCAGCTGGGTTCAGGCAAAGCTTTACCATTGGCCTCATACACCAGGGGCATGCCTTTCTCAAGCGTGAGCATGCCGTTATGGTTCACTCCCTCGAAAGTTTCGTGGTTGTAGTAAAAACTCACCCAGTAAGAATCCGGTTTTTCCAACACAGAAAAGAGCGTCATTTCCTGCAGAGCCTTTCCGCCAATGGCAGACGGCACCATGCCTGCGGGGTCCTGAGACTGTTGATCTTCCAAGGCCTCTGTGGCCACAGTAGTACTGGGAGCCACTGTGGGGTTGCCATCATCTTCCGGGTCCGCTAAGGTGAAGGCGTAGATGGTTTGCTCATCCGCTGGGACGAAAGCGAGTTTGAAAGCCCAATCTTTTGGGCCTGTCCCTCTTTTAGCATCCGGTAAACAGGGGAAGACCAGGCTGGCTTCTTCTACATCTGCAGCGATGCCAGCATTGAAGCTTAGTTCAAATTGGGTCTCACCCTCTATGCTCGAAGTGCTAGTCATCGATTGATATCGGGCCGAAAGTTGTTCATCATTAGGGAGTTGAAGATAAGGCTCTTGGTTACACACTGGCTTCCCAAAAACTCCTTTTATCTCCTCAGGTAGTTTGCTGATTTCATAAACCACAACGGTTTTGTCTGTGCTGAGGAAAGCGCTATTCACTGAAAGCGTGATCCCATTTTGCTGTGAGCTAACAGTTTCTGCTAACTGGCGATACGGGGCATCAACCGAAACGATACCCTTACCGGGGATGTATCCAAAGGTCTGTTGGATCTGCGCCCAGACTTTAGCAGGTCCGATCGCAAAAATGGCGACTGCGATGACAAGCACAAAAGTCGCAGCGTATGCCCAGCGCAAGCGGAGCTGGCTTTGGGCTGATTGGCGACTGGATTCTGACGGTTGGATAGCCAGAAGTTTTGACTCCAGCCGATTTACAAACTGAGGTTCGAGTTCTCTGACACGGTAAGTCTTGCGAATCTTTTCTTCAAAATTACTTAGGTCGTTCATTCTATTGCTCCACCTGGGCTTTAAGGCGCTCCAGGAGCCTGTAATATTGTTTTTTGATTTGCGTTTCGGGTTTTGAAAGGATGCTGGCGATTTCAGCGAAGGGCAGGTTGGCTACCAGACGTAGCCGTAAATAATCCTGTTCCAATGGATTCAGGCGGCTGACCAGACGTTCAAGCTCGATCAAATCCTCGCGCTCGTTCTGCGATAAGCCTGTATCGGCCTGCAGTTCATCTTCCAGGTCGGCGGTTGGCCGGCGCTTGGCCTTGCGGAAGTGATCCGTGGCTTTATTGCGCGCGATGCTGAAAACCCAAGATGTGAACTTGGCGGGGTCCCGTAGTTGCTGCAGAGTCTCCAGCGCGGTCACGAAAGTTTGGGAAGTCAGATCTTCTGCGTCGTGTGGGTTGCCCACCCTGCTATATAAATAGTAATAGACTGGGCTGACGTTTCGGCGGTAAAGTTCGCTGAACTTGATCTGCTGTGATGACATCTCGCGTACCGAATCGCTCGCTATGATCTTTTCTTTTGATTTCATTATTGGCAGTATTGTGTCATTCATATCGTCCTTTTTCAGGGTCCACTTGAATTGTAGCTACAATAGAAAGTCGCTGCAGGGACTGCGAATGTGACAAGTGGTGGTTTAACCCCATAAGTTTCGATCTTGGGCATCCATGTTTGCTCGTTGGTAAACTGAGACACCGGGTAGTTTATCGGCTGACAGCAGCATTTGAAATGAATCTGGGTAAATTCTACAAAAACGCTGTTTTACCCTTGACTTAATTTTTCGCACGCCTATAATAGTCGTTTGTCGCCTGAAAACAG
>CAYMNM010000160.1:0-2127 GCA_964391795.1 uncultured Anaerolineaceae bacterium
GTGGAAATTAATGGATGATCTTAGCGGGGCTTTGACGATGAGGGATTACAAGATTATTGGGATATTCCCTTTATCAAATCTCGGACACGCAGCCAGACTACCTCAAAGATTTTTTGATTATTTGGAACCAAGTATTGCAAACGACGATCCCAATCATGCTCAAATTCGGAATCCCGATTCTCTAGGCTTCTAAGATCCACCGATTTCAGGTCCAGCCCTTTTGACTTGAATTTTTCAGGCAGAATCCATCTTACAGCATCAAGGTTGACATTGGCATCCAGCAGGTTGTTAATGTCGTATAAATCCCTTGAAATCGCAAACCGGCGTTGACCTCCAATTGCCCGGATCTTTTCAGCCATCACCTCCTCAAGGGAATAGCAGGATAATTGAAGCGTTTCGAATATCTCTTCATCTGAATATAGATGAAAGACCTTTCGATCAATCGTGGGCAGTAAAAGCTTTTCTGCTCTGGTCAGATCCAGTTTGATGCTCCTTGGCGATCCACCCCAATTCAAAGGTCCCCGATAATAAGCTCGGATTTGATACGACTCTTTTCCATACTCATCATTGACAACTTCGAATCTGAAAGGCTGAACAGTAAAGTCGGGACCATCATGCTCTGTGATCCATTCGAAGCTGGATTCGAGCATATTAATTGCTTCGGTTTCCGAAAGTGGAATGGTAGCAGTAAAATCCAAGTCTTCTGAAAAGCGGTAATCGGGGAAGTAACATTTGCGCAGGCAGGTACCTCCTTTGAAGATTAGTCCGAGTAGATTAGAGCTCGTGTTCTTCATGCCAAGGAGCATCCAGCTAAGACTATAGTCAAGATCAATGACCATAGGATCAACTTTTTTGGTGGCAGCAATGCGACGGACTTCAGCTTCTCGAATCATCGATTTTTTCCTGTGTGAGCAAGCCAGGGACGTTAATCTGAAGTTGCCATCGGACTAGTGTTGGCCCAACTTTAGGAACCCCTGGTTCAAGGGCACTGATCCCTTTTGAGATCATTGACTGCCACTTACTGACAATCAAGTCTCGGTTTGGAATTGGTAGGGCAAGCATTTCCAATACGTAACCCAAGCGCTTGGCAACAGCACCACCCCCCCATTTTTCCAGATATTCAGTCAACTTTTCCCAATCAATTTGGTTTGAAGCTGTGGACATTGCTTGAGCCAATTGGATAATTCCCCCGCTCAAGTCGGGTCGACTCGCAGCATCGATCAAGGTCTTTTCACGATTAGTGACAATAATTGATTGACCTTCAATCTGTCGGCTCAGTGTACCAAAAAAACGCTTTTCGGAAACAGTAATGAAACGATAATTTATTCCCTGGATGGATACAGATCGTTTTCTCTTGGTTGTCTGGATGAACTGAACACGCGGGAGCTGTTCAGTCATGTTCCAGAACCGCATTGCAGACCAGTAGGCAACAGCTCCAGGTGAAACCAGGTGTGAGGCGATAATCAGAGCATTTTCTGACCATTGACGTTCCGGGCCAGCCTCCAAAGGAATAACCATATATAAACCGTTCTCCAACCTAAGGAGCCAGCGTTTCCGCACAAGCCTGCCCAAGGAGTTAGTAGCTGCGTCTGTAGTCTCCCAATACTTCAGAGCGTCCTGGAACGTGAAGATAGTTTTTCCTTTGGCGGAAAAGGTTGTCAAGAAATCTGATTCCTGTTTGCTTAACGACATGATACTCCTTGTAACATAACCTTCAGAATATAATGGAAATGTTACAAAAATTATCATACCACAAAACAAAATGATCCACAGTCGCCTTTAGAAGATGAATGTTGAAGTATTTTTTGAAATAAGCTGTCAGAGGGTAGATTTTTATACCCTATAAAGTAGAAAAATAAAAACAATATTGGTTATCTATTATTAATCTAATGCCACTTGACACTGTTGCTTAAAAAATCAGAAACCTTCCATTAAACTTTGCCTTAATGCCTTTCTGAATTCAATGAGGTATTAATCTGAAGCTGTCAGAGAAGAGGTGTTGGTCCACCTTTTGGAGATACGGGCTTAAAACAAGGACTGTACGAACATTGATTTACAACCGCAGCGTGCCCTGCAAGAGTGGACCAGAGTTCGTCAGGTAGGCTGCATTGTAGAGCCCACCGCAAA
>CAYMNM010000160.1:2227-3606 GCA_964391795.1 uncultured Anaerolineaceae bacterium
TAAACCTTTCCTGAAGGAATAACCTTCTCAAATTCTTAACCCATTATTTGTTCATAAGTCTGGTCGAGAATAATTTGTTTCAATGGTTGAATGGAGGAAAGCGTTAGCAAGAGATCCGAAAAAGAGAAATAATGTTAATATTTGATATGTTTCGCTACGACTATCATCCCACAGGGGTAAAGATATTGGCAAATTATTTTGATGCCTATTACGGAATTTATAAATTAGGAGCATAAACATGGGAACAGTGCTGGATTATCTCAATTGGCGTGCGGATTTACGTTTTTCGCAGGACCCTTTCAACGATGTCGATGCGCTCATCCTGGCTATGCTCAGTTATCTGCCATATAAGGGTATTGTGCCAGGCGTTGATGAAAAGGAAAAGATTTCTCTGGAAGAAACCGCACGGCGCTATTTTTTGGAGCATCCATCACACAAAGACGATCCTGAAAATAACGGCCTGACTATCAGCCCCTCTATGAATCAGGGATTAATGCAGTTGTTCAAAATGACATCAAAATCTGCACGCTATTCCGAAATGCGATTATCCCGCTTTGTTGAAAAGACAGATTTTCCTGCCGAACAGCAGTTCGCGGCGATCACCTTCTCTTTGCCACATACCAAACGTAATAGAGTGATCGCCTTCCGCGGTACTGACAGCACCCTCATAGGCTGGAAGGAAAATTTCGGGTTGGCATACATGAAAGAAGTGCCCGCGCAGGAATCTGCCAGCAAATACCTTGAACGTGAGATCAGCATCTTCTCTGGCAAAGTGACTGTGTGCGGCCATTCCAAAGGCGGTAACCTGGCGGTGTATGCCGCTTCACGCCTGAAAGGCAACGATCGGTCACATTTGTCACGAATTGTCAACTTTGACGGCCCCGGCTTTAACTTCTCTATACTTCCTCGTTCCTCTTTTTCCAATTGCACGGACAAGGTGGTCAATTATTTGCCCGAAGAATCCATCGTTGGTGTTCTGCTGGACACAGTTGGCGACCGGAACGTAATCACTAGTTCTGCACGCTATCTATTCCAACATAACCCACTAACATGGGGCATAGAGCGGTCTGGGTTCATAGGTGGGGAGTTATCCAAAACGACAAAGTTGTTTGAAGAAACTGTCGAAACCTGGCTTGCGCAGCTAACCTTGGAGCGCCGCAAAGCGTTCATCGATGCTTTGTTCGACGTGCTTGGCGCTTCGGAAGGAAAAACGATCGACCCGAAAGAGGGTCTCAAAGATATCAGCAAGGTTATCAAGAGTGTCTCCAATCTGGACGAAGAGACTAGAAAAATGTTATCGGAAGTGCTTGCGTCAATCACGGATCAGGCCATGGACACCATATTAAAAGCAATCAAGGAAAAATTATCGCTGGGTTAAT
>CAYMNM010000161.1:0-3596 GCA_964391795.1 uncultured Anaerolineaceae bacterium
ACATGCCAACCTTTGGCACCTGGGAACAGGAAATGCTGGAGCAGTGCTATGACAATGTTGATTATGTCTCCCTGCACTCCTATTACGGCAATCAGAAAAATGATTTGCCCAACTTCCTCGCCAAGAGCATGGCTATGGACGCCTTTATCAAGAAAGTCACCGCCATCTGTGATGCAGTCGGCACAAAAAAGCAAAGCAAAAAGCAATTGAACCTTTCGTTTGATGAGTGGAATGTCTGGTACCACTCCCTCGGCCAGGACAAAGAGATCATCGCCCAAAACCGTTGGGGCGAGAAATTGCATCTTTTGGAGGAGGTCTATACCTTTGAGGATGCCCTGCTGGTAGGCGCGATGCTCATCACGCTCCTGCGCAATGCTGACCGGGTAAAGATTGCCTGCCTGGCGCAGTTGGTGAACGTGCTGGCACCGATCATGACCAGCGAAAATGGCGCCTGGGCGCAAACCATCTACTGGCCGGTGATGCTCACCTCGCAATTCGGGCGGGGTACTTCCCTGCAGCCGGTTATCAAAGCACCGCGCTTCAGTTCCTGCGAGTATGACGACGTGCCCCTGATCGATACCGCGGCCGTGCTTGGGGATGATGAAAGCCTGAATATCTTCATTATTAACCGCAACACCACCGGCGATGTACAGTTGGATTGCGACCTAAGGGCATTCGGGGCTTTGAAGCTGGAAGAAAGCATCTCACTGCAGAGCGATGACATGCAGGCGAAAAACACCGAGGAAAACCCGGAAGCCGTCCTACCAAAGGTGCAAAAGAGCGGTCGGCCAGTGGAAAATGGGAGGCTTTCGGTTACGCTACCCCCAGCCAGCTGGCATCTGCTGAGGCTGTCAAAGGGTACAGTTTGAACCCTTGCGGGAAAGGGGCTAGGCTTTTAGAGTAATCAGGAACGGGTAGGCAATAATTAGATTTCAGGGAACGCCTGAGTTCCCCTTGCAAAGAAGTTCTGACTACCACCGACCAGTACAAACATTTTGTCGCCAGAAAAGAATGTATTCTCGATTAAACGATGAACACCCATTTCTGGGTGTTCAATTTTTTGTTATGAATCGCTGGCAATTATTAGAGAATATCCGCCATCTGCACGAAACTAGCCTTCAGATCCGGGTAAAGCCCCTGGAAAATCTTGTACGACTGTCGATAAACATCGACCTGGGCTGGGTCTGGATAGGTGCTGCCGGTGACCTTGATGCAATCAGTACAGGCAGTCTGGATATCCGGCCAAGCACCCGCACCCACAGCCGCCAGTAAAGCCGCGCCGTAAGCACCGCCCTCCGAAGTGTTCACCGTCACCAGTTCCGCCTCAAGCACCGATGCCAAAATCTGGCGCCATATTGGGCTTTTGATACCGCCCCCAGAAGCACGAACCTGGGAAACTTTGCCCAGCCCCGCGTTTTGAATCAATGTGAAGCTGTCTTTCAGCCCAAACGCCACCCCTTCCAGCACTGCCCTGGTCATGTGGGGGCGCCCATGCCGCAGCGTCAACCCAACAAATGCCCCACGGGCCAATGGGTCAGGGTGAGGGGTGCGCTCGCCCATCAGGTAGGGCATAAACTGCAGTCCCTCACAGCCCGCTGGCACAGTTTCGGCTTCCTTGTTCAGGTCATCAAAACTGCTACCTGGGGCCAGCTTGTCGTGGTACCATTGCAGGCTTCCGGCTGCCGAAAGCATGACACCCATAAAATGCCACTTCCCGGGGACGGCGTGGCAAAACGCGTGCAACCTGCCTTCCGGCTCAATCAGGGGGGATGGCGTGGTGGCAAAGACAACCCCGCTGGTGCCCAGCGTGAGCGAAACAACGCCCGGTTCAACAGCCCCCATGCCCACGGCCCCCGCAGCCTGATCGCCTCCGCCCGCGGCTACCGGCGTGCCCGCCTTGAGCCCGGTCAGTTCAGCTGCCTCTTGCGTGATGGTGCCCGTAAATTCCGGGCCTTCAAAGGTGCGCGGCATCCACTCTCGCGGAATTTCCAATTGTGAGAGGACCGCATCGGACCAATCCCTGTTTTTCAGGTCAAAGAGCACCGTGCCGGCACCATCTGCCTTATCCATGGCGTATTCGTTGGTTAACTTATAGCGTACGTAATCTTTGGGAAGCAGGATGTGTTTGGCCTGGGCAAAGACCTGCGCTTCGTTTTCCTTAACCCACAGCACCTTCGGGGCCGTAAAACCGGTTAGCGCTACATTGCCCGTTACCCGGATGAACTCAGATTTGCCAACACGCTTGTGAATCTCGTCGCATTGGTCCTGGGTGCGTTGGTCATTCCAAAGAATGGCGGGCCGCAACACGCGGCCCTCCTCATCCAATAAAACCAATCCGTGCATCTGCCCGGTTAGCCCAAGCGCGGCAACGCTTTCACCGGAGATGTCCGCTTTTTTCAGGACCTCCCGGATGCACAATATGGCTGCCTGCCACCACTCGCGCGGATCCTGTTCTGACCACAATGGTTTTGGCGTTTGAAGTGTGTGTGGCGACGATGCCACTGCAACCACTTTGCCATCAGCATCCATTAGCAAGGCTTTACTGGACGTAGTGGAAATATCGATGCCAAGAAAATAAGCCATTGTTCCTCCAGCTACCCGCGAACGCCTAAATTAGCGCGTTCCGGTGATAATGTCGATGGTCAGTTGATCCAACTTTTCGTACTTCAAACCCCGGCTGGCAATCGCCGACCGGTCAAAGTTCCGTGCTTTGAGCCCCTCAGCTTTGGCGGCGCTGTACTTGCCAAAGAAACCGGAAAGCGATGGGTCTTCCTGGTTGATTTCAGCCAGCAGGGCCTGAATTTCCTTATCGCCATTAAACTGGGCTGCTTTTTCCTTGAGGATCAAATAGGTGCGCATGCATCCGCGTGCAAAATCCTTCACACCCTCAAAGTCTTCCGTGCGATAGGCGTGCGCGTCAAAGTGGCGCGACCCATCGTATTTCACATCTTCCAGGAACTTCACCAGGTAGAAGGCGGCTTTGATATCTCTCGAGCCAAAGCGCAAGTCCTGATCGTACCGGCCGGGGTATTGGTCATTCAGGTCAATGTGGAAGAGTTTACCGGCTTCCCAGGCCTGCGCCACGCCGTGCATAAAATTAAGCCCGGACATGTGCTCATGTGCCACTTCAGGGTTCACTCCAACCATTTCCTTGTGTTCCAACGTGCTGATGAAACCGAGCATGTGGCCAATGGTTGCATTGTAAATGTCACCCCGTGGTTCGTTGGGCTTGGCCTCAAGCGCGAATTTCAGGTTGTATTTGTTGTCGATCACGTACTCGCACAGGAAGTTCATCGCCTCGCGGTTGCGCCGGATGGCCTCGACCGTGCTCTTGGTTGAATCAGATTCAGTGCCCTCGCGCCCTCCCCAGAACACATAAACCTCCGCGCCGAATTCAGCTCCAAGGTCGATGGCTTTCATGGTTTTTTGCAGCGCGTAAGCGCGCACTTTCGGATCGTTCGAAGTAAAAGCCCCATCCTTGAAGATTGGGTCACCAAAAAGGTTGGTGGTTGCCATGGGAACGACCAGCCCGGTATCCTTTAAGGCTTTGCGAAAGTCCTTTTTGATGGCTTCCGCTTCAGCGGGTGTGGCATCAA
>CAYMNM010000162.1:0-3581 GCA_964391795.1 uncultured Anaerolineaceae bacterium
CTCACGGTGGCAAAGAGCGCGTTCATCAAGCCATCCCCCAGGCCCAGCAAGCGCTGCATGGCCGTTAGACCATCTTCAAGCTGGTCATCCAGGCAGGTAATCTGGGGGGAAGAAGTCATCTCAACCGTTAATCCACTCAATTTTTGCCCGCAAGCTTCAAATACTTCAGCCATCAGAACATTGGTTGAGCGCAAGCCACCCACCTTGAAGAGCAGGTCAGCCTCAGGGCTCAGGTTCTCCCAAAGCGCAACCGGCTGATTGAACTTGAGCAGGCTGCCCCCTCTGAAGTTCAGCCCCTGGTCCAGCCCCAAAGCAAAGCCCGCGCTGGCCGAGACCGCCCCAGAGCGAGTAATCACCAACCAATAGCTTAGCGCAGGGTCCAGGCTGAGTTCGGTCCCCAGGCTCAGGCGCAGCCACTCGTAGGATTCCGCTGAGAGCGCAGCCGGTGATACGCTCGCGCTGGCCAAAACCATTCCTGATGGAACTCCGGCGTTATCGCTTTGAATCTGCACCAGCAGGTTGTCTGGCGGGAGGCCAATTTTGCGTAGGCGCAAGGCCACAAAACTGACTTGCATGGGCACCACTGTCTTGAAATTTTGCGCCAGGCGCAGGCAAGAAAGCTCCATCCCCAGGGGGCTATTGCCGGATTGAGCAGGCATATTACCAAAGAGGCTGCTGCCAGGGCTGTAATGCCGCCATCCAAGTGTTTTGAAGCAGCCGCTACAGCGCAGATAGAGCGCGCCATCACCTGGCTGCGTTTTCTGGCTGATCTGGATCTTTGGGAAGGCAAGCTCACTCAAGGCTTTTTGAGCGTGCAGCAAGGCCTCCTCTTCGCCCATACTTCCGAGGTGCAACAAGTTCTCACGGATCCCAAAATTGGATTGGCTGGCCAGGTCTTCCACCCAGGGGGTCAAGGCTCTCAAGCCAAAACCCGCTCCCGGAGCCTGCGAAAGGTAAGAGACTGCTACCCGGTTGGCCAAATTATCCAGTGAAAGCTTTTTCTGCAGGCCATCCTGCACGGTCTCGATAGTCTCAATAAAGCCCCACCAGACCGGCGTCTGGAAGCGGTTGCGGATAAGCAGCTTCCAACCCAGGAAACCGGCCAACTCCTCCAGCGTGATTGCTGGGGAGAGTTCCAGCGTAGCCGTTTCAGGGCCGCCATGCAGCGCCCAGCTGAGTTGCCTCGCGATTGCCTGCCCACCCGACCATGGCACAAATTGCCCCGAGGGAGATTGCAGAAGAACTTCGAGGTTCATAGGATTTGCCTACGCTTGCTGCCCCAAACACGCACAGAAAAAGTGCGCTCAATTTCTGCCTGGCCATCCAGCCCCTCGCCCTGCACAAAAATTTTGCCGTAGCAGCCTGCCGGGATGATGAACTCTGTGCCAAAGCGGCTGTGGCTCTGGCGCTCATGAGCAGCCACCCGGCTCCAGGCCAGGCCCCTAGTGGGCTGATCCACCAATTTGCCGCCATAGGGCAAGCCGCTTAGGGCAGTAAAGCCAGCAAAACCCGCCTGCGGCAGCAGCCGAAAGTTATCCAAGCTCAGGCTGTGCGTGCCCACTGCAGAAGAGATAGCTTGCAGCTCAAGAAGCATGCCGCTGGGCATTTCCACCCCCGGCAGCGCGCTTTGATTGAGACGCAGGGATGGCAGGCAAACCCGGTTACCCTGTGTACTTAAGTCAGCTGCCCCGGTAAGAAAAATCAGGTTGCCTTCCAGGCTCAGGCACAAGCGAAATTGCAGGCTGGCATCTGCCGGCCGGGTGCTGAAGCGCAGGATCGGCAGCAATGGGGTCTCATTCAGGAGGGCCAGGTCGACATCGGAAACCGGATAACTGAGCAAGGTGGTCCAGTTGTTGCCAGACCAACTGGGCTGAATATGAGCAGCGCCAGAATCAGAGCTTGAAGCAATTGGGCTCAGGTTAGAGCCCTGCTCGGCCTCAAAATCCAATTTAGGAAAGTAACCCATGGCGCTGGAGGTGAGCAAGCCCAGGCAAAAATTGCCAAGCGCCTGGGCATTGTAGTTGTTGGTCAGTTCCACCCTGAGGCTAACGGGCAGGTTCGTATCCAGAACGGCGGTATTGACCACCGCGTTGCCATGGTGCCCGAGGTGCAGGTCTTCATGGTTATAGAGCGTGGTACCACCAGTTTGGCTGCTGCCCCCGGGAGGGGTGAGCGGCAATTCGACTTCTGCAGAATTGCAGATTTGCAGGCGTTTAAACAAAATCTTCAAGCGCAAGGTACCCAAAGCAGTGTTTTCCACGGCTTCAAGGGCATCCTCAAGGTGAGCCTCTAAAATCTGGCTGAAGTAAGCTTCAGACTCCACGAAAGTCTTCAGGCTTAATTGCGGCAATCCGGCAAAGTGACCGTGCGTTGCCGCCACCATGTTCCTAAAGGTCTGCAACATGCCTTCCAGGTCTGCATGGCTGCCACGAAAAAACAAGAGCAATTCTTCTTCCACCTCAGGTTGATCTGTTACTCTGCGCAAGTATTTGGCGCTGGTAATCAGCGGGTGGCGGCCTTCCCCCAGTACTTGTACCCAGGATTGACTTCCGTTAAGGCTAAGCGTGCCAATTTCAAGAGTATTCATAATTAAACTTTTCTTCCTGCCACTCCCAAGCCACGTTTGACCCTTCCAAGCTGGCCTGCAAGCCCAAACTACGCAGGAATTCCAGCGAATCCTCGAACTTGTTTTGCAGCCAATCCGCGCGGCGTTCAAAGACCGGCAGCAAATGCCCATCCTCGCTGCCGCGCGCCAAATTACTGCGCAGGCTGTAGTCCAAAAGCCTTGCAGCCGCGCCTTCCAATAATGCCAGCTGCCAATCAACGGGCAGGCTGGTTTGGGTAGCGCCATCCAAACCAGCCAATACTGCCTGGCCCCCCAAGGCCAGGTTTAGATTTGCCAGGGTACGGCGGATAGCTTCCTCCTGGCTAAGCTCAGGCACAGCCAGTTGATAGAGGTCGATAAATTGCGCTTTGAGGGCTGTTTTAAGGCTTGCCAGGTCAGCCATGCTGCAGCTCCAATCTGCCCGCCGGTTTTTCTGGGGCGCTACTCTTGCCAGGCTTGAGATACTGTTGATAATCGCCCCAGCCAAAAAGGAACTTTCTGCCGTGGCGGTCCACCACGCTCAGGCTGCGGTCTTCTGGATGGTAGGCAAAGGCCATGGCATCTCTACCAACCAGTTTAAGCACCACTTTCTTCAATTCCGCGCCTTCCACGCTGCCTCCTTTCTCTTTTACTCCAGGCCTGGCACCAGACCTGGAGACCTTCAATTGTTTGTGATCACTGGCGAAGCAGCGCGCTTAAACCATCTTCCAGCGCGGTGCCGAAAATGTAGACTGATAGCACCGTCAGCAGGCCAATCACCTCTTCACCTTGCAGCGGAAAATCGGGATAAAAAGCCTTGACGACCAGGAAGACCAGGCCGATAAAGGCTGCCCAAAACTTCCGTGAGCTTAATAGTTGTTTCCACTTATTCATAGCCACCTCCCTTAAACCACGTTGCACTTGTAAAGCGGGCGGAAGTCATTCACCCAGACCGCCAGGAAGTGGCGCACCTTGAGCCGATGCTCATCATTGGTGA
>CAYMNM010000163.1:0-3575 GCA_964391795.1 uncultured Anaerolineaceae bacterium
GGAATATGACCATCAGCGCGCCCTCAGGTGAGCTCAGCAACAATTCGGCCATGATTGGCAACCTGGACCCCGGCGGCTATTACACCATCGACGCCATGTATATTCCGGATATGTCGGGCCTCATCCCACTCAAATTTTCCATCCGCTACACAGACGATTTTAACCAGCTACGCACCTATGAAGGCACGCTGGAAGTAGAGGTGCAAGAGGCTATGCCCATGCCCGAGGGCGAATTGGTGCCGTTGCTGGACGAAAAAGGCAACGTCCTGTTGGATGAGAATGGCAACCCGATTATGGTGCCGATGGACACCCAAGGCGGTATGGACGGCGGCAATTTCCAGCCCATGCCCGAGCAAAACCTGAACTTTTTCCAGAAGGTCTGGAACGCTATCAAGAGCTTCTTCGGTATCAACCCCAGCAGTGAGGGCCCACAAATTGAGCGCCCCAGCGAGCCACTGCCGGGGGTTTTACCCAAGGGCTTGTGAGGACAATCAATTTTGCGTGAGCCATCAAATGGGGCCGGCAGCAGTGCCGACCATGACGAACACAGAAAGCCAGTATGCGACTTAATGACCTCATCAGCCTGATTTTGGATAACCTTGGCCGGCGCAAAGGGCGCGTGGCCATGACCGCCATCGGCGTGGTGATTGGCACGGCAGCCGTCATCACCCTGGTTTCGCTGGGTTTTGGCCTGCAAAAAAGCGCCACCAGCAACCTCTGGGGCATGAACGAGCTTTCCACCATCCGTGTTTACCCGGGCATGGGCGAAGAAAGGGCCATGAAAGAAGTGGGCGTTAGCAGCAGCCAGCAACCTCAAATGAAGGTGCTGAACAACGAAGCTATCGCCAGCATCCAGGGCATCTCGGGGGTCAAGCAAGTCATCACCCAAGAGTCGCTCTACGGCGGCATGGAAATGAAGTACGAACAGCTGATTGGCTATGGCCAACTGACCGGGCTGAACATCCTGGACCTGGTGGATATCGGCCAGACCGCTGCTGAAGGCGTAACGACCATCGGTAAAGGCAAGGTGATTATCGGCAGCTGGGTGCCCCGCAACTTTTACCCGGCCAACCCCAAGCCAAACGAGGTGGTTGAGCCGCCGGATCTGATGGGCAAGACCCTAAAGGTGGACCTGATTAAATATTCGCAGGAAGGGATTGAGACCCGCAAAACACTACGCCTCGAAGTGATCGGCGTTCTCAAGGAAACTAAGGGCGAGTCGGACTTTACCATGTATGTAGACCAGGAAGAGCTTGTGCGCTGGAACGAGTGGATGAACGGCCGGCGCACCGACCGCAACAAGGAGGGCTATCAAAGCCTGATGGTGCAGGTTGATGACCCTCAGAATGCCACGCAGGTTTCGCAGGCTATCAACGACCTGGGCTTTCAGGCCTGGACGCCGCAATCCATGGTCCAGAGCATCAATTCCTTCTATTCAACCATGCAGGTGATCTTTGGTGGGGTGGGGGCGATTGCCCTGCTGGTAGCGGCTATCGGCATTGCCAACACCATGACCATGGCCATCCTCGAGCGCACGCGCGAAATCGGCATCATGAAAGCCATTGGCGCCACCAACAACAACATCCTCAGCATTTTCCTGGGTGAAGCCGGCGGTATCGGCCTGATCGGGGGGGTTGGGGGCGTGCTGCTTTCCTGGGGCATTGGCGGGGTGATTAACACCTTTGCCAGCTCGTATCTGGCCACGCAGAATAGCGGGGGCATGGGCGGTTCGATTGCTGCGGTCACACCCTGGTGGCTGCCGATTTTCAGCCTGGTATTTGCCACGCTGGTGGGGCTGATCTCCGGGCTTTACCCTGCCCTCAACGCCGCCACGATGGTGCCCGTCGACGCGCTGAAGTACGAATAGCACCGCCGACACTATGAAGCTGGTGTTCTTTGTTATGTGGCTGAGGTATGTGGTGTGGCCTGGCCCAGGCTTGTCATCCTGAGCCCGTTTTGCGACTGCGTGCGTACTCGAGGTGCGGAGCACCGTGGAGTAAGGATCTTGTAGAACCGGCTTGCTGCTGGAAGACCCTTCACTACGTTCAGGGGGACAAGAAAGTCAATTGGTTGTCGAGAGGAGCGCCAGCGACGACTGCTTGCGCCTGTACTCGCGGCACGACGTGCCATAGTGTATGCCAAGCCCGAAGGGCGAGGGCTAGCAATCTGGTGTTTATCTACTCTAGTAGCTGAAATTTCAAGAAGCCTTTACTGTTTCGCCAGCAAATCCTTGAGTTCCGCACGGGTGGGTACCCGGCCAGAAACCAGCACTTTTTCGTTGACGACCAGCGCTGGCGTTTGCATCACGCCGTATTTGGCAATGTCAACGTAATCGCGCACGTGCTCGAGCGTGTACGCAAGCCCCATTTCCCCAAGCACTTCGACTGTATATTTCTCCAATAAATTGCATTTACTGCAACCAGAACCCAACACTTTGACGGAAAGTCCATCCCCGGCTGGGGTGAAGTTCTTGGAAACTGTGGTTTCTTCTTTTTTACCGAAATTGAAAAGTGGCATAGTGCTCCTTAGACGAAGAGATCTTGGAATGCGTTGAAAAAGTAGCCCACCAGGATGATACCGGCGGTGACTATGGCGATGAATACAGCCAGTAGCTTGGGTTTGATAGCCCTGCGCAGCATAATCATGGAAGGCAGCGAAAGGGTGGTGACGGCCATCATGAAGGAAAGCACAGTGCCCAACCCGGCACCTTTAGCCAGCAAGCTTTCAGCAATCGGGATGGTGCCGAAGATATCGGCGTACATGGGCACGCCCACCAGCGTGGCCAGGGGCACCGAGTACCAATGCCGGCCGCCCAACAAGCCTTCAACCCAGGTTTGCGGGATGAAGTTGTGGATGAATGCGCCAATACCAACCCCGATGAAGATGTATGGGGCTACTTTTTTGATGGTAATTTTCACCTGCTCTAAGGCATAGGCCCAGCGCGCTTTTTGGCTGATGGTTTCTTCTTCACTTTCCTGCAGGGGCTTGATCTGGCGGATGAAGTCTTCCACCTGGTTTTCCATTTTGAGGGCCTGGATCAGGTAAGCTCCAATCACCGCCACCACCAGGCCAAGGATCACGTACACAATCGCCACCTTGGCATTGAAGATGCTCATCAGCAAAACGATGGATCCCAAATCGACCATAGGGGAGGAGATCAGGAAGGAAAAACTGACCCCCAGCGGCACTTGCGCGCTGGTGAAACCGATGAAAATCGGTATGGAGGAACACGAGCAGAACGGCGTAACCGTGCCCAGCAGGGCGGCTATCACTTTGGCCAGCAGACCGTTGAACTTGCCGAGGATGCGCTTGGTGCGCTCCGGTGGGAAGTAACTTTGGATGTACGAGACCAGGAAAATCAGCACTGAGAGCAGAATGAAGATTTTAATGACGTCATAAATGAAAAATTGCAGCGCGCCTACCCAGCCAAGGCTGAGGTCCAGGCCCAGGCGTTCGAGCAATTGCCCAACCAGGGTTTGCAGCCATTTCATACCTAAGATTTGGTCCTGAATAAATTGGCCGATGTTCACGCGTTGCTCATTTCTGTTTCTCTTTCAGTCGCGCAGGCGCAGGCT
>CAYMNM010000164.1:0-3523 GCA_964391795.1 uncultured Anaerolineaceae bacterium
GAAGCATTAACCAGAAAAGATTCCCAATCCACCCAAAAGGCGATTAAACTTAAGCACTGAGGTGAGCCATGAAATTTATCGATAAACTGCACGCTGCCATTGAACGCAACAACTCCCTGCTCTGCGTGGGGATGGACCCAACTGAAAAAATGCTCCCACCGGGGGCGGATATTTACGGCAACCTGGTGGCCTGGGCGCAGGAATTGGTGACTTCCACCCAAGACCTGGTGTGTTGCTACAAGCCCAACATCGCATTCTTTGAGGCCTTTGGCCCCAAAGGCTACCGGGCTCTGGCGGATATCATCGCCTGGATGCCTGAAGAACTCCCCGTGTTGCTGGATGAAAAGCGCGGCGATATTGGCTCTACGGCCGATGCCTATGCCAAAGCGGCCTGGGAGCAATTGGGCGCAGACGCGGTGACCCTTTCGCCTTACCTGGGGGCGGATTCAATAAAACCCTTCCTGGCTGACAGCGAAAAAGCCGTTTTTGTGCTCTGCCAGACTTCAAACCCCTCCGCCAACGAACTGCAGGGGCACGGCAACCCACCGCTCTATGAACTGGTAGCCCAGGTTTCGATGGCCTGGGGCAGCCCTGAGCAGCTTGGCCTGGTGATTGGCGCTACCCAACCCGAAGCCATCAAAAAAGTACGCGCCATCTGCCCGGAATCCTGGTTTTTAGCGCCCGGTGTGGGCGCCCAGGGCGGCAACCTCGAACTGGCACTGACCAGCGGCTTGCGTGAGGACGGCCTGGGGATGATCATCCCGGTTTCGCGCTCCGTTTTGCAGGCGGCGGACCCCCGTGCAGCCGCGGTTGCCCTGCGGGACGAAATCAATGCCATTCGGCGGCAGGTCGTGGCCGAAACCGAAAAAAAGGCGGCCCAGGCTGCCGCTGTAACGCTTCAGCCTGAAAACATGTCCTCTTTACCTGAGTTTGAGACCCCGGTGGCAATCGCGACCGAACAGCCCTATCAACAACTGATCCACCGTCTTTTCCAAGTGGGCTGCGTTAAATTTGGGCAATTCACCCTGGCCAGTGGC
The DNA here is from genome assembly GCA_964391795.1 of uncultured Anaerolineaceae bacterium. GTDB lineage: Bacteria > Chloroflexota > Anaerolineae > Anaerolineales > Anaerolineaceae > Mesolinea. The sequence goes on from CAYMNM010000164.1 coordinate 1,038, forward strand.
AAGTCTTCGCCGGTCTACCTGGACCTGAGAAGGCTGGTTTCCTTCCCGGACGTGTTGGACCTGGCGGCTGAGGCTTACATCGACCAATTGGTGAAGCTAAAGTACGACACGATTGCCGGCGTGCCCTATGCCGCGCTGCCGATTGCCTCGATTGCCGCCAGCAAGCTGCAGCAGCCCATGGTCTACCCACGCAAGGAAGCCAAAACCCACGGCACCGGCCAGATGGTAGAGGGCGTTTTTGAGCCTGGCCAGGTGGCTGTGATGGTGGAGGACGTGATCACTTCGGGTGGCTCCATTATCACCGCCGCGGAAACACTTCAAGGGGTTGGCCTGCAGGTAAAGGACGCGGTTGTGCTGGTGGACCGCGAACAGGGCGGCCTGGCCAACCTGGCGCAGGCGGGCATAAGTGCCCACGCGGTGCTGAAGTTCTCTGAGATTCTGCAAGAGCTCAAAGCTGTCTGCCTGATCGACGTGGAAACCTACAGCATGGTGGCTGAGTATCTCAAAGCCGGATAAGAAAAACCTAAACCAGCAGGGGCAAAATTTTGCCCCTGCTTTTTCATGGCACTGGCTGAGTTCTGCCAGCCACAAGCCTTATAATAGTGCGCATGGATGCCATCAAACGCAGCAAGATAAACTTTAAGGGGTCCCTCTTAGTCTGATCCGGGGATTAGTGTTCCAAAGACGCTGATCCCGTATCCGTCGCCAGCAATTGGCGGCCTTTTTTGTTGCTGATCAGTGAAGGAACCGAAATGAACGAGACTAAGAAAAATATCTGGAAATACGCTTTATATACTTTTTTTGTCAGCCTGAGCTTTAGCCGGGCTATCTTCATGCTTTACCTAAAAGACCTGGGCTTTACAACCGCCCAGATGGGTTTGTTGGAATCCATCCTTTTTGTGGCCACCTTCGTGATGGAAATCCCGACTGGCATTTTGGGCGACCGTATTGGCCGCAAGTGGAGCATGGCCTGTGGGATACTCTTCGACCTGGCCTCCACCTTGATATTCCTCTACCTGCATAGTTTTGGCTGGATGATCCTGGCGTTCGTGCTCACGGGCACGAGCTTTGCCTTCTTTAGCGGCAGCGACCGCGCGTTGTATTACGACAGCCTCAAAGCCCTGGGCAAAGAAGGGGAATACCTGAAGCGCAAAAGCCAATTGAACGCGCTGAGTATTGCCACCTTTGGCGTGGCCATGATTGCCGGAGGTTGGCTGAGACGCTTTGGCTGGAGCGCGGTTTATTGGGCAAGCATGACCGCTGCGCTTTGTAACCTGGTGGTGGTGCTCAGCCTGGAGGAAGTGCGCCTGGGGCGGGGGCATGAGCTCTCAGACGCGGAACGCCTGGTGCAAAAAGGAAGCATGCGCAAGGCATTGGATTACTTCGTGAGGGATCGGCGCAGCCGCTTGTTGGTGCTCTTTATGCTGGGCATCGGTTTGTATGGAGCCTTCGACACGCCCTTTGCGATTTACAACCAGTTATTGTTGGATTTTCACGGCCTTTCTACCGCTGGGGTGGCTTTAGTGACCGGTGTTTCAACCTTTTTGGCCGCGGGCTTCACCTGGGTGCTTGGGCCAATGCTGGAGAAAAAAGAACCGCATCGGGTTTTGCTTGCCATCATGAGCCTGAGTTTTTTCTTGCTGCTCTTTGAATTGACAGGCATCCCCTGGGTGGCGGTGGTCATTTTTCTGCTGATGAACAGCTTCAGTGAAGGAATCTACCTCATTAGCGACAATATCAGCCAGGAAGGCATCCCCTCGGCTATCAGGGCTTCGCTGCTTTCGGCTTTCAGCTTTTTTGAGAATTTTTTCGTCGCCCTGGTCTACTTTTTCTGGGGCATCCTGTTGGAGCGGGTCAACCCATCGGTTGGTATCACAGCGCTGGGAGTCTTCCTGCTGGCGGCTTTGATGATCGTTTGGCAACACGGCCGGCTTAAGGGCCGAAATTTGATACCGGAAAGCAAGCCGGAAGCCCCGTCCATTTGATAGAATTGAAAACATGACTCTTGAACTCGATTTTTTTGGACAGCGGATGAAAAGTCCCTTCGTGCTGGCAAGCGGCGTGCTGGGAACCAGCGCCTCACTGCTGGAGCGCTGCGCCAGGGCTGGGGCGGGGGCAGTGACGGCTAAAAGCTGCGGGCCTGAAGCCCGCGCGGGGCATGCCAACCCAATTGCCATCCCCTGGAAAGACGGCTTTGTGAATGCGGTTGGGCTGACCAACCCGGGTGTTTTGGAAGAACTGGCCATTTTGCGTGAGGCCAAAGAACGGGTTGCTAAAGAGAACAGTTTACTTTTTGCTTCCATCTTCGCGCCAACCGCCCGCCAGTTTGGTGATGTAGCCCGCAAAGTGGCTGAAGCCGAGCCGGACCTGATTGAAGTCAACATTTCTTGCCCAAATGTGGGCAGCGAGTTCGGCACGCCTTTTTCGGGCTTACCGAGCACCGCGGCCGAGGTAGTGCGCTACGTGCGCCATGCCCTGGAAGGCAC
>CAYMNM010000165.1:0-3520 GCA_964391795.1 uncultured Anaerolineaceae bacterium
AGCCCTCCTTTGGAGGACTGCACCGCGTACCCGCGCCCGAAGGGCATTGGGTTGGGTCCGCGCAGCGGGGGTGAAGGGTCTTTAAGTTTGTCACTCTGAGCGCAGTGAAGAGTCTGTGTTTAGCGGTTCCAATCTTGGAGATCCTAACGCAAGTCTATTCCAAACAGCGATTACGTCATGCCTACGCCCTACCGACATAGACTTACAAGAGTTAAAAAAGCCCCGGTCTTGAGCCGGGGCGAAGTTTTTAAAAAATGTATAGACACCACGAGAGAGGATAAGCCAGCTAGGCTTTCAGCCCTTCCATGCGCTGTTTGAGGGCCGCATTCAGGCCATCCAGCCGTTCTATGATTTTCGCGGCTTCAACCTTGTCAGCCTCACTCAGGATGGCATCTGCCAGGCTGCCAACTTTATCTTCATCCGGCAACTCGTCCAGGTTCAAGATAACGCGCTTGATCGCCCGGGCCGACTTGGTAGCCGGATCCTTTGGCAGGCGCGGGGCCCTGGTGCGCACATTCCCAAGCTGTGTTTCAAGCCAGGTATGCACATCCAGATAAGTGCGGCCTTCGTGCTCGGTATAGTAGGCCACCGCTCCCGGCCAGAGGCTGGGGTCGTACGCCACGATCTCGCGCAGCACGCGTTCGGGCATCTCCGCGCGGTCGGCAACTTCCAAGAGGGGCGCTGGCAGGTCAAAGAATTTCATCAGGCGGCCGTAATAGATCCGGTCCAGGCCCAAGGTCTTTTGCAGGCTTTCGCGGGTGACCTCATCCAGGCGCACTTCTGAGACCTGGCGGTAATATTCGGTCTCATCCATACCTGGCAGCGGCTTAAGGCTGTTGGCTTCCAACACAATGCGCGCGGCCGCACGGGCTTTGCCTACGGGTGTGAGGGCTTTATAAGCCATGTTTTCGGCAATTTGCTTGGCCAAAGTAGGTTGGTTATCAACCAGGGCCAGCACGTAGGGCTCGGTGTGTCTGGGGTCCTTGTTGGCGCGGATAGCGGTTGCCCAGAAGCGGCGCTCGCCGGTGAGCAGTTGGAAGCGATCACGGCCATCGAGATTGAGCAATTGCCCGGTAACCGGTTTGATCTGCCCGATATCGGCCAGTGAATCGCCCAGGGCAACCAGTTCATCCAGTTCGCGTTTGATGAGCCAATCGCGTTCGGCCAGGGCAAACCAGGCTTCCACAGTCCCACGCCAATCCAATTTACCGGCAAAATAATCTTCGCGCAGTGCCAGTGGCAACAGCAAACGCGCCTGGAAGCGGTCCGGCCGGATCATTTCCAGCGGCACGCGGAAAACGCTCTGGCGATTGTTGACCATTTTTGGCGCGTCAAAATCCGTTTCACCCTCAACACCCTCAGGTTTGGCGTTGAAGGCGTCGGTGGTGGTGTTGATGAGTTTTTCGAAATTAATCTTGTTTTCTGGCATATGGCCTCGTCTTCCGGGTCATCTGTGCCCATGGGCACAGTCGGTTTTTTCCCAACAGCGCGTCAATCCTGCCCCAATTTGCCCAGTACGGCATCCACCAGGTTCGAGAAGCAGCGGTAAGCTTGCGACTTTTCGGAGCAATATGAAAACACATCATAACCAGCGGTTGTGGCAGCGGATATATCCGCCAGGTCTTTGATGTACGGCATGAGCAGGTCGCCGTAGCGGCGCTCCACCTCTTTGATGACATCGCGCGATTGCCGGCGCACCAGCTTAAAGCGCGAAGGCACAATCCCAAGCACGTTCAGGTCAGGGTTAGTGCTGCGTTTGATATTTTCGACCATTTTTAGGATGTCCACCAAGCCAATCAGCGAAAGACCGTCCTGCTCGATGGGGATGAGCACGTCGGTGCTGGCCACCAGTGAATTGGTGGGCAGCAACCCAGCCGATGGCGGGTTGTCGATGATGATGTAGGAATATTCATTTTTGATGGGTTCCAAAAAATAGGTCAGCTGAAAGGCAGCTTCATCCCGATTTTTCAAAGTGGCTTCCAGGGCTTCCATGCGCACCTTGTTAGTGCGGAAGATGCGCACTTTTTCTTCACGGTTGCGCGGGATGAGCGAGTCGACAATCAGGTTATCTGAAGCGCCGTAACCCTCACCCAGGGCCGAAGCGTAGTTTTGTTCCGCGGAGATGGCTGGCACAAATTTGTCGTCAAATCCACCTCCCATGGCTGTGATGGTGGCCGAAAGCTGATCATCCATATCAATTAGCAGGACTGGTTTGCTATTCTTTTTGCGGGATTCGTGCGTGGCCAGGCCGGCAGCCAGATTGATGCTGATGGTGGATTTTCCCACACCGCCCTTACGGTTGATCAGCGATATAATTGCCATAGCGAACCTTCACATTTCTGCCTTATCAGACCCGGCTAACAGTAACTGTGGCTCTCTTTTAAGAAATTTTCGGATGCTGCCGGATCTGTGCCCATGGGCACAGGCCTTGAGACTAAGTTGATAATTGATATTTTACCAATTTAAGCATTTTTTACAAGTTACAAGATTCACTTGTAAAACAATCGATAGGCAGTTATAGCAAGTAATTCGTTTGTCTTAAGCACTTGACTTAACTCATACGCTCCCCTATCCTTTATGCATCAATTAAGGACGGCGGCGAGATTATGATCACACCCAATCAACTCATTGAAGCAGGCTTGCTGGAGAACCCTTTCCAGCGTTATCCCGACACCCGCTTCTTCTACCCCAATCTCAGTGAACAGCGCAAGGTGATGGAAGTGGCTTACAGCTTCATCACTGACCAGAAAGACCCGGCCAAGAACCTGGGCGTAATTGCTGGCTCGGCTGGCGCTGGCAAGAGCATGCTGGCCATGAAACTGGCCCAAACCTCCCTGCCCGGCATAGCCCGGGACTCCAACCAGGTATTCAGTGCCCATGGGCACACTTTAGGCCTTTACCTCAATACCAATACGGTCACAGAGCCCCGCCATTTTCTGATGGCAGTGCTCGAGACCCTTTCGGTGCCGGCTTCGCGCTCGAATGCCAACCGCCTGGAAGGTATTTTTGAGCGCCTGACCGAGAGCGAAGACCAACTGCTGATCGTGCATGACGGGCCGCCAGTCGAGCAAGAGTACCTCACCCAGCTGCTTAGCTGGTCGGTAGAGCACGAGAAGAAGATAAAGACCCTCATCTTCCTGCAGGACCTCAACAACACGGTCAGCAACATCGGCTCGCTGGCATCTTTCCTGGGCCTATATGTGCCCTTCCGTGCCCCTTCAAACGAGGAACTGGCCGCTTGCCTTTATGCCCGCATGGTCTTTGCTGGCCTGAGGGAGCCTGAAAAATTGCTCTCGGAGGCGGAGGCGATGGAGATCGCCGCACAAAGCAGGGGCAACCTGAACGAAGCTCTGCGTTTGGCCAATGAGCGCCTGGAGGCGCTACTGACCCAACAAAACCAGGGTCAAATGTTAAAAATCTTCCGAAATCGGAATCTTGTACCTTAAAAGATTCCGATATTGACATCTTTACAGGAACGAGAAGCTGTGTAAGATAGAACGTATGTGCTACTTTATGCAAA
>CAYMNM010000166.1:0-3518 GCA_964391795.1 uncultured Anaerolineaceae bacterium
TCATTGACGCCCTCAAGCCCCAGGCCATGGTGGTGTTCAACGGCATGCAGTTCCCCGAAGCCACCGCGCGTTGGGTTGCCAGCCAGAAAGGGCTTAAAACTTTCAGTCACGAAGTTGGCTTACAGCCCTTCTCTGGTTTTTTCACGGAAGGCGATGCCACAGCTTACCCACTTGAACTTCCTGAAGATTTCAGACTGGACGAAAATCAAAACGCGCGCCTGGATGATTACTTAAGCAAACGCCTCAAGGGCAAATTCAGTATGGCCGGGGTCCAATTTTGGCCTGAAATGAGCCAGTTGGATGCCTCTTTACTGGCAGATATGGCTAAGTTCCAACAGGTTGTGCCAGTATTTACCAATGTCATCTTTGACACCTCCCAACCGCATGCCAACGTGATTTTCAGGGACATGTTCGAATGGTTGGATAATGTGCTCGAGATCGCCAAAACCCATCCTGAAACGCTTTTTATCATCCGCGCGCATCCGGATGAAGCCCGCAAGGGCAAAGCTAGCGAGGAGAGCGTAAGCCAGTGGGCGCAATCGCGCGAGATCGGCAAGATCTGGAACCTGCGCTTCATCCCACCCGAGCAATTCCTGAGCTCGTACGAGCTGATCGACCGCTCCAAATTTGTGCTTGTGTACAATTCCACGATTGGGTTGGAAGCCTCCATCATGGGCAAATTGGTTTTGGCAGCCGGCAAATCGCGCTACTCTCCCTATGACACTTGCTTATTGCCCGAAGCCCGTTCCAGCTACATTACCACGCTGCTTGAACTGCTTAATGCAAAAGAAGTGGAAGTACCACTGAAATACGCGGAGAACGCCAGACGCTTCCTTTATTTCCAACTCTATCGTTCTTCATTGCCGTTTGATCCTTTCATTGAACCCGATGGCATCTGGAATGGTTATGTGAAACTCAAGGATTTTGATTGGCAAAAGCTTTTGCCCGAAAACTCCCCTGCCATGCGTGCCATCTCGGATGGCATTCTGCGCGGTGGTGATTTTATGCTGCGTGAAGGAGAGCGTTGATGCACTTTAAGACAATTGCAGCCTTTGTGCCCATGCGCCACGACTCAAAACGCGTGATTGGCAAGAATTACCGACAAATTGCCGGTAAGCCATTGTATGCCTGGATTATTGAGACATTGCTAGCGGTTCCGGAGATTAATGTGGTCATGGTGGATACGGATTCCGAACCGATATTGGAAGGCCTTGCCAGGGATTATCCACGTGTCAAAGCCATTCTGCGCCCTGAAGCCTTACGGGCTGATACGGTCCCCATGAATGATATCTTGCTGCACGACACTGCCCAGATTAAAGCGGACCTCTATCTGCAAACCCATAGCACCAATCCGCTACTCAAAAGCGAGACGATCTCAAGCGCCATCCAGGCCTTTACGCGGGTTTGGCCGGAAAAAGATTCCCTCTTCGGCGTCACACGTTGGCAAACCCGTTTGTACGACGCCGAAGGTAAGGCGATTAACCACAACCCCAAAGAACTGCTGCGCACGCAGGACTTGCCCCCAGTTTATGAAGAAAATTCGACCCTGTACCTCTTTACCCGCGAAAACCTGCTGAAATACCATCATCGCATTGGTGAGCAACCGTTGCTTTATGAAGTACCAGCATTGGAAGCGGTCGATATTGATGAAGAGGCGGATTTCGCAATTGCCGAAGCCCTTTTAGAACACGAAAAGAAGCATTGAAATGGAAAAAATATTAGTAACCGCCCCTTACATGTTGCCGTATATGGACCGCTTCAGACCGATCCTAAACGCCTTTGGCTACGAAACTATTGAGCCCAAGGTCAATGAACGCCTTGAGGCTGAAGATATTCTGGCTTACGCGCACCAATTTGTGGGCACACTCTGCGGAGATGACCGCTACACCCGTGAAGTGCAGTTAGCCTGCCTGCCGGAACTCAAAGTTATATCAAAGTGGGGCACTGGCATTGATTCCATCGACCAGGATGCCGCCAAAGCACTTGGCATCATAGTTGGCAACACACCCGGCGCTTTCACCGTGCCAGTCACTGAAAGCGTGCTGGGCTATATGCTGGCTTTCGCCCGCAGACAACCCTGGATGGACAAAGCCATGAAATCAGGCGAGTGGAAGAAAATCCCTGGCAAGACCTTGCAGGAATCCAGCCTGGGTGTGATTGGTGTAGGAAGGATCGGCAAAAGCTTATTGCGTTACGCCAAAACCTTTGGCATGAAGCTTTATGGCAACGATATTATTGAAATCGAACCTGAATTTATTGCTGAGGTGGGGGTGGAAATGCTGCCCCTGGCAGATTTGCTGGCAAAGTCAGATTTCATCAGCCTGAACTGTACACTCAACCCGACATCCTTGCACCTCATCAATGCAGAAACGCTCAAAATGGTCAAGCCGGGTGCCGTGCTTATCAATACCTGCCGTGGACCAGTGGTACACGAGGCCGCGCTGGTGGAGGCCTTGCAGGAGGGGAAACTGGCTGGAGCTGCCCTGGATGTCTTCGAGGAAGAACCTCTGCCGCTGGACAGTCCATTGCTGGGCATGGATAACGTGATGATTGCCCCTCACAACACCAATTCCAGCCCGTATTACTGGGAACGCGTGCATTGGAATACACTGCGCAACCTGCTGATTGGTTTGGGAAAAACAATTGATTTGGAAGCCTTACAGGCAATGGAAATAAAACCCTATTTTGCTGGTTTGGAGGAAAGATGACCGAAAAAGCGCACAAACAAGCAGTTGTCCTCATAACTGGCGCTGCCGGAGGGGTAGGCCGGGCGACGGTGAAATATTTTAAGGAAAAAGGTTGGATTGTGATTGGCACGGACCGCAAGGAGCGTTACCCGGAATTTCCGGAAGACGGTCTGTTCATTCAGGCAGACATTTCCATTCCGACCAACCTCGATTTGATCTACAGTCAAGCTGCCGCTTTTTCCCCCACGCTGGATGCTGTGGTCAATAACGCGGGTTTTCAGATCTCCAAACCGCTGATCGAGACTACTGCTGAAGAATGGGATATGGTGATGGCATCCAACCTGCGCTCGGTTTTTCTGGGCGCAAAAATTGCCTTCCCTTTATTAAAAGCTGAGGGTGGCGGAGCCGTTGTCAACGTATCTTCCGTGCATGCAGTGGCTACCAGCGCCAACATCGCGGCTTATGCTGCCAGCAAGGGCGGCCTTTTAGCGCTCACCCGTGCCATGGCCATCGAGTTCGCCCCGCATAATATCCGTGTCAATACCGTACTACCCGGCGCAGTGGATACGCCCATGCTGCGGGCAGGCTTCCACCGCGGGCGCGCTGGAGAATTACCGGAAGAAGAACAGATGGCTGCGCTGGCCAAAAAGACCGTCAATGGCCGGGTAGGCCTGCCGAGCGAAATTGCCTCGGTGATTTACTTCCTGGCAGATAATGCTCAGAGCAGTTTCATGACCGGCCAGGCTGTCATTGTGGATGGTGGGGCTACCTGCCGTCTTTCAACGGAGTAAGATGCAGGAACCCAAATACCACCCTGAAATTTCACCGTTT
>CAYMNM010000167.1:0-3511 GCA_964391795.1 uncultured Anaerolineaceae bacterium
TTCAGCGCTGAAATCACCCCCATCCCAGACCAGGCCGAACGCCTGGAATTGGGCAAGGATGTTCAGGTTTGGCTGCTGATGGGCACCGATAAGGAAGCCCCTTACACCGGGCGCATTATGGCTATGCACATCCTGTTGGTTAACGAACGCCTGGCCAAGGCTGCCATGGTCTCGGTGCCGCCCAACCTCTTTGTCTATCTGCCCGGAGTGGGCATGCGGCGCCTTAATACCAGCCTGGCATTGGGTGGTATGGAGTTGATCTCCAAAACCCTGGCCTACAACTTTGGCATCCGGCCAGACCGCTTCATCCTCTCGCACCCCAGCGAATTCCAGAACCTGGTGGATTATCTCGGAGGTTTGGATGTGAGCGTGCTCTTCCCCATCAAAGATGCCTGCGGAGGTATTCCTTCGGGAATTCATGCTTTGAACGGCCAGCGCTTGCTCTGCTACGTTTCTTACATCTCAGGTGAGGACGAGGTAGACCGCACCCGCAGGCAGCAGGAAGTACTGGGTTTATTGCTGCAGAAATTGGTAAAGGACGGGCGCCTCTCCAAGCTGCCCAACTACTACAGCACTTTTGAGCCCAGGATGGAGACCGACTTCACCCTCGCGGATATGCTCAGCAAGATTCCCTTTATGCTGCGCCTTGGCGATACCTCGCGGATTAGTTATGCACTGCTTGGTTGGGACGCGCTTGTCCCCTGGGTGCTGGATTCCAAAACTAAAGCCCAGGTGCTGTTGCCGCTTCAACCAGCTACGGGCAACCTGTTCAATGCAGCCAGGAACTTTGTTAACGAGGCTTCATCGCTGAGTGAGATCGTGCTCACTTACGAAGCACAGGCTACCCAGGCGATGGCGGTTATAAAAACCAGCCAATCCACGCCCCTTCCTCGTATTCCGACCTCACTTGCGGGCGGGGCAACAGCTACGCTACCGGCAAATACCACCCCTGACCTGCTTTTGCCCACGGCCACCCAACAATACCCAACCCCTGGGGTGGGCACTGCTTATCCGCTTGACAGCACACTACCAATTTCAACTGTTGTTTATGGCACGCCTTACCCCTAAAGCGTGAAAAAATAAAATGATAAAGCAAACGAACCCATTGATGCATATCCTCAGATTAGTTCTGATCTGTGGTTTGCTCTTGGGATTCCTTAATACCAGCCAGGTAAGCTCCTATGCCTTGCCATCGGCGGCACCGGAGCGTTTTACAACCATTAACGTCAACTACACTGTCTATGAGTGGTGGCTGATGACCTGGAAGACTTCTCAGGTGGTCTGTCAGGTTTATACGGAACATGAGTCTTGGCCAACCGAGCAGGAAGTGAAGTATTTCTGTAATGCCTCCGTAGCCGCACAATGGGCGGCCACGAAGCCCTGCGTCTATAACGACCAAATCAGTTCCCCTGAGCAGTGTGGAGGCCTTTACCTGCACCTGCAGAACGTTACCCCGTCCATTAAGGAAGTCAAAGTGAACCTGCCTTCACCGGAAGTTTTTGTGTCCGTGGTGGGTTGCAATAGCCCTCCAGGCGAGGATAAATGCACTGCCCTGCCATACCTGCGGCTTGAGGGGGTGGAACCGCTGCCGAATGAACAGATTATCCAGCTGGCCGGCACGCTTAATGGCGCGCCGTTCACCTGCCCGGGCTCTGTGTGCGATGTGCCCCTGGGGCCTACAGGGATGGCTGGCAATAAACTAACCTTCTGGGGCGACTCCAGCTTTGGCGATAGCACCGCGCAGTACGAAGCCCAAATCCGCGTGATTCCCTGGGGAGATTTTGGTAACCCTGAGCAGACCAGCCCCGACCAGCCCACTTATTATGTGGATGTGCTCAGTTCGCAATGGAAGGGCAGCCAATCCTCCACGTGCGCGCAGATCTGGCAGGCTTTTGAGCCGGTTAGCGGCCCTCCATTATGGCTGCGAACCCCAGATCTTGAATCCGACTTGGTTTCCAGCAACGATTACTTCCTGCTGGCTGGCACCTTGATCAGGCAGGGTTTGGTGGATGCCTCTACGTGCCAGTATGGCGGCCTTGAAGTGAACGGGGCGGCCACAGTCTGCGGTGTGGAAGCAGCCAGAAGCATCATGCAGAGTTGGCAGAACCAGTTTGACGCAGAAATTATCCGTGTGGCTAAAGAGCGCGGCGTACCAGCCCAGATGATGAAAAATATTTTCAGCCGCGAAAGCCAATTCTGGCCGGGCATCTACGAAGAAGTATACGAAGCCGGCCTTGGGCACCTCAATGAAATCGGCGCTGACGCGGTACTGCTTTGGAACCCTGATTTCTTCACCCAGTTTTGCCCGCTGGTGCTGAGCAACGAGACCTGTCAACGCGGTTTTGGCAACCTGGACAAGCAACAGCAAATGCTGCTACGCGGGGCTCTGGTGCAAAAAGTGAATGCCTCATGCCCGGAATGCCCGGTTGGGGTGGACCTGACGCAGGCAAACTTCAGCATCAGCATCTTTGCCCGCGGCTTGCTGGCCAACTGTGAACAGGTGCAGCAAATTTATAAAAATACAACCGGCCGTAAGGCGGGTGAGCTAACCAGCTATGAAGATCTGTGGAAACTGACCCTGCTTAATTACAACGCTGGTTCAGGCTGCCTGGCCGGGGCATTACAGAAGACGGTAGCGAATAAGCTGCCACTCATTTGGGAAAACGTCGTTCAGTTCCTTGACCCGGTATGCCAGATGGGTGAAATTTACGCAAATGATGTGGCTGGTGTGCCAGCCCTTCGGCCTACCAGCGTGGCAGATTTGCTCTCCACGCCCAAACCGCTGGAAGTGGTTGCCACCCCTGTGCCCACCGCTACGCCGTTCTTCACACCCACGCCTTTGCCCACCCAAACCCCCACCGGCACGCTTACGGTTACGGTCACCTTCACGCCTTCACCGACCACTGCCAATTACCCCTAAGATTTCGTGATCTGCCCCTAAACAAGAGCCATTTGTGAAATGGTTTTAAAAAGTTGCGGACGGCAAAGCCGTCCGCGTTTTGATTGCAAAAGGGATACGTTTATGCTCTACCTGAGCGCAGGAAGGCTAACTCCTCTTCCATTTCGCGGCGTTTTTCTTCGCCAGCTTCTTTCACCTCGTGTTTGACATTTTCAAGATAATCCATGGCGCGCGCCTTGAGGTCTTCACCTTTGTAGGGTGTGTACAGCAAGACGATGGCGCTGGATATCAACCCGCCCCAGAAAAGCCCCTTAAAATAGCTGCTTGTTTTGCTCATGTGCACCTTGCCTTTCCTTGGTTAATTATACAATGCTCTGCCTCAGCAGGTAATCGTTGATGAATGTATTTTTGGCCTAATCTGAAATATCAAATCCCTCTTTGGGCTTTCCTGCAGGGGGACTGGGAACCGTACTCGCAGTGTGAAGCCCCATAGAGTAAGGGTCTTCCAGATACGACAATCAACTGAAAAGTGAGCCATCGTGCCCTGCAACTGATTTTTACATCTCCCTGGGCTTCCCAGCGGGGGGAAGCTGGCACGCAGTGCCTGATGAG
>CAYMNM010000168.1:0-1911 GCA_964391795.1 uncultured Anaerolineaceae bacterium
CCATCCGCGCACGGGTTGCACAATCTTGCGGACCCAATACTTAACCACAATCGGCGAAATTGCCTTTCCCCCATCCCGGTAATGTACCTTCAACATCTCCGGCCAGCAACGGTCATCTGCCGCGATGGACTTGGAATCCCCGTGCAATCTGAAAGCTGCCCAGGGTTCCGCGTCAATGTACTGCAGCTCCCCAAGCCCAGCCAGCCGCGTCCAAAGGTCATAATCCATGGCAAAAAAGAAACTCGGGTCCAGCGGCCCCACGCGCTTCCAGGCTTCCGCCAAAAAGAAGGCCGCTTGTTGCGGTACGTGCACATAGCCCTGCCGTAGCTTGGCCAGGTCCGTTTGCGCCGCCGGGAAGCGCTTGATGAACTTGCCCTGCCCGTTCACCAGGTCGCAATTGCCATAAACCATCACCGCTTGCGGGTAACGCTGCAGTTCCTCAACTGCTTTGCTCACCGCGCCTGGGTACAGCAGGTCGTCCGAATTCAGCCAGGCCAGCACCTCGCCCTTTGCACGAGCGAAACCCTGGTTAATGGCATCCGTCTGACCAGCATCTTTCTGGCTCTGCCAGTAACTCAAGCTTGGGGCGTACTTCTCGATAATCGCTTTCGAGCCATCCGTAGAGCCGCCATCGATCACAATCAATTCAATCTGCGGGTAGTCCTGACCCAACACAGACTGGATGGTTTGTTCCAGGTATTGGGCTTGATTAAAAGATGGTGTGATGATACTTACCAGCGGCTGCAGGCTAAGAGGCATCTTTATCCCTGTGCTTTTTAACGTAAAGCAGTTTTCGTAAACGGTCAAAAACTCCCCTGAAGTTTTTAAACCCCAGGCTGCCAGTTAGCGCCAGAAGCCAATGCCGCCAGTGCTTCATCGCCATCCAAGGGTCCAGCTTGAAACTTTGCTTGTAAAGTCTATGGGCTTTAACGGGAGAACCGGCATCCACCATGTAAAAGGCATTCAGTCGGTAAGCCCCCGCCCAAATCTTGCGGTGGTAATGCGCGTTTTGTGGATAAAAGCGTTCGTCGCTGCCCAGCCATTTGGCCAAACGGAAGGCCTCAGGTCCAAATTTCTCGGCGCCAGCTACATTTTTTGCTTTGTCGTGGATTCTCGCTTGTGCCCAAACCTGCCCCGCGGCATATACTGGCGCGGCCAATGCAGCCATCCGCAGCCATAGTTCGTGGTCCAGCAGGTAGTGGTAACTGAGATCCAGGTTTCCAGCCTGCTCCAGAACGCTGCGGTTCATGAAAACACCTGGCTGGCCAATGATGTTGAACTGCATCAGCTCAGCCAGTTTCCAGTGGCCGTAACGCATCAGGTTAAAACTCTTTCCATTCTCATCAATCGACTCAACGTCGCTAAAAACAAAAGCCGCGTCCGGGTGCTCCCTAAAGAGCGCCACTGCCTTGCTGACTGCCCCCGGCAGGTAGCGGTCATCCGAGTTCAGCCAGGCCACAATCTCGCCTTGGCTGCGCTTGAAGCCCTTATTGATGCCGTCAGCCTGGCCTTTATCTTTCTCTGAAACCCATCCGCTCAGGCGATCGGCATGTTTCTTAATCAGCTCCAGGCTGCCATCTGTCGATTTTCCATCCATCACCCAGTATTCAATCCTGGGGTAATCCTGCTCCAAAACAGAAAGCATGGCTTCTTCGAGGAATTGCGCCTGGTTGTAAGATGGCGTGACAATACTGACTAAAGGCTCCGTTTGCATGAGCATATTATATGAGGTTTTCTCCCCTCCAGATATTCAGCCTTGCTGGGCTTTCAAGCCAAAGTATGTTTAGATGACGCAGCTATGTAAAATCCCGCTTATTCATCCAGGTAGCGTGAATCTTCGATGGCCTTCTCATCCGGGGCTTGCCCCTTGCGGGCTTCCATCGGCAAACCGTGTTCCACCCGATACTTCTC
>CAYMNM010000168.1:2011-3507 GCA_964391795.1 uncultured Anaerolineaceae bacterium
TTTGTGAAGTTTCCTGCTTGGTAAGAATGCGCACGCGTACAACCTGAGCTTGCGTTTCACTCTGGTCCAGCAGTTTCACCGTCGCGCCCAATTTATGTTCGCCAGGCACAAAATTATCGGTATTAAAGTCCAGTTTGAAAGGGCTCACCGTCACAGTTCCCATGGTCTCCCCATCCAGCGTGTAGCTCACTTCCCGCACTTGCTCCAGTGGGCCTTTGAGACTGATTTGGAAGTAACCCTGGATGTCGTTGCCAAAACCACCGTAACCAAAATTACGTTTGAGGCTGATGGTGAAGGCGGTTTCGCTTTGGGCAGATACCGCGTTCAGACTGAGCAAGCTCAGTAAAACGGTCAAAAAACAAAAAATAAGGACTTTCTTTTTCATTTCCATTTGGTCAAAATATTCTCCCGATCAAAGACGCGAATTCCCAGGTAAAACAAAGCAACTGACAATAGCAGGCAAGCCGCGGTGGCGCTGAGCATGAACCCCAGATTGACCATAACCTTGCCAAACATCTGCATCATAAAGACCATCAACACCGGTACCACCAATATGCTGGAAATCTGTTCGGCCGCTCGAGGGTCATTTACCCGTGATGAGACGAAGATGGCAAAAATGACTGAAATGATAGCCAGAACTGTGCCCAGCAGGAAAATTCCAACCAACCAGATGGGGTCAAGCACAAAGGCCTGTACTGCCGGGCTGACCTTAAGAATGATCGTGCCCAGTACAAAGATGCCATACGACAACCAGGTGGCCGCTACTGCCGGCAATACAGCTGAGAGTGCCTTGCCTACCAACAGTTCTGTTGTGGTCACTGGTGTCGCCAGCAAGGGTTCCAGGCTGCGGGTGGTTTTCTCGCCCACAATGCTGTAGGCGGCAATCAGGGCTGGAAGCATCATCGGCAGCAGCATGAAGAAGATCATGAATTGGTTGAGCAGCGTAATTTGCAGGCATTCAACCCCGGTCAGCCCTGGGCAGAGCGCCATGGCGCCCTCCGGCAGGCCGCTTTCTACTGCTGAGCCAGAAATGCTCGTTCCTCCCATGGAGCCCAGCATTATCAACGGGATGCCCGTAAAGATCAGTGGCATCAGGATAAATGAGCCTAATACCATGCGGTTCTTGAAAATTTCAGCCCATTCTTTTTCTATGAGCGTACGAATGTGTTTCATGCCTTTTCTCCTTTCGGAGCCCGCAGCGTTTCGATGTAAATCCGTTCCAACGACTGTCGCACTTCCCCGACAAACTGCAAATCTGCCCCCAAATCCACCAACTCACGGATGATGGCTGGGTTCTGCCTTTCAGGGTCCTCCAGCGAAACAATTAGCTTGTTATCTTGTACGTCCACCTTACGCACCCCTTCCAAAGTTGCCAGCGTCGCTGGCCATTCCGGCTTGACGGAGCTTAGGTGGAAGACCACCGTGCGCCCGAACAGCTGCGAGCGCAGCGCGGCAGGTGTGTCGATGGCGATAAGCTTCTGTTGGAAGATGCCCAC
>CAYMNM010000169.1:0-3448 GCA_964391795.1 uncultured Anaerolineaceae bacterium
ACACCTACACCTACACCGACGCCGCTTACGTGCCCGGATACATGGTACACCAGGCATGCGATGCCGAACGAACCAGAAGAACAGTTAAATTACACAGCAGGGGGAGATAACCTTAGCAGAGTATTACAACTGTGGGAGGGTCAAACATACTACCTTACCACCCGTAAAAAACTGGATGACACTATTCAGTTAATACCCAACAGTGAAATTACTATATGGGATGAAAGCGGAAATCTTTGGTTAGAATTGAATGGGCCCGAAGAAACCCTCATTGGTGGTAAGGATTTACTTTGGCAAACTTATAGTGTTGAGTCGTCATTCCTAGTATATAGGAATGAGGAAAGTTTAAGGTGCTGGAACTGGGTTCGTGTCTACGATCCTCCATTACTGAGGTCAAATCTTATGGACAAGTACAACTTGTCTTATGAGGAGGCGGACGAATTGATGGATATCTACATATCCAAATTATCGGTTCTACCCCACCCCAGCAACCCAGATTTTGACCAAAAATATCAGGGCTTCGAAAGTGAGGTCGCTGAAGAAGCACTAAGAATAAATAAACATTAAATGTAATCAAAAGAGCCGATAAACTTCTGAAAAGAAATCGGCTCTTTTTTTTCAAAAAAACTTACAAAAACGATAATTTGTTATACAATGAGTATATGTCGATGATAGGTCGTTTAAGAATTATATCTAACGACGAAAAAATTAAAGCAGACAGCAATCATTCACTATATGAGGACATAGTGTTCGACTCTTTAAGCCTATGTACAGATAATTGGTGGGATCAACTATGGTTTATTTATTATATCTGGATACAGGATAACAATATTACTGATATGCCTAATCCTTCGTATCAAAGATTTAATGGAGAGAGTTTTGAAGTAGGCTCCGATGTGGGTTATGGAAAACCGCAGTATCTTAATCCACAACAAACAAAAAAAATCTATGAATTTCTGGCATCTATCGATAACGAACAACTCGTAAAATATGCCCTAACAAAAAAATGCAATGAAATGCTCTACCCACATTATTGGCCCGAGGATTTACAATCAGATTACAGCTGGATAATTAATTATATGGAATCTTTAAAAGAATACTATAAAAAGGCTGTAGAATCTGAGTTTGGCATGTTACAGGCAATCACTTAAATACCAAGCAATTTAATTCCTAAATTTTGAATAAAGCTCTGCGTAAATAAAAAGGCACCGGTTCCCTCACAACTACCACCTACCTATTGAGAAAATGTAGTATCCTGTAGTTTTTGACATTCCGCATCGTATGTAATAAAATCCAAATAATAATCAAAAAATAGAAAGAGGAGAAAATGAAGAAAAAAGAAAACGGGGGTGCTGTACAGTTACCCCTACAATTTGGTAAAGATTCTGACACCACACAACCCCGAACTATATTTCGCCCACCTATAGAACCATATGTGGAGGGGGAATGTCATTGCGAGTGCCCTGGTTGCAGCGGTAAATTTGGACCGTACAGACACTGTGGCAAGGGTAACTGCGGTCTACCAAGAGGATCCAGTTAAGAAAGAAGCGACAATCATTTGATAAAATCAAGATTGTCGCTAATTTTTATTTTCAAATTTACTCAGTAACTGTAAGCGAATCTTGTACAGGAAGATTCTCGGCTAACAAACTACCTGAGGTTATTGGTGGTAGTGGAACTTCCGTACTTTTCTGATTAACCTGCATACCACTTTGTTCGAGAAGTTTATTGTAAACATAAACTTTCGCAAGATTTATCACTATGGCAGCAGGAAAAATCCCCACCCCCAAAGCCAACAAACCAAGAAAACCTACTAAAAGGAATGTGAAAATAAGTAGAAGAAGTTTAAATCTCACACCTTTTGTCAAATCACTACTTCTTTTTAAACTTTCTCCAATCTTAGTATCTTGGTCAACCATAATTTCCCCAACAAAGAAATATTTTAAGGAAAGCATTATTCCAGGGATTATAAAAAATATTGAACCAATAATAACCAACAAACCAACCAAAAACTCAGCTCCGATAAGTCTTAAGGCTTTTTTAAAGCTAACTTGATTAAGTAATGTTTTATAATATAAATCCTTATTTCTTACAGCATCCAAGGTCAAATTTATAAAACCCATTCTAAATATAACCCTTGCAAGACTCATTAGAATCATAAAAGGTAACAAGACAATCAGTGCTATTACAATTATAGGAAGAATACTCAAAAAAGACTTGGGCAATGTTGACGGGCCTTCTCCAACAACGGTGGATTTCCCGAGAACATTAGGTTTACTATTTTGCATATTTAGAAATGTTAGACTACCGACTTTTTGATCAGAAGAGGGATTTTTATAATTGAGATTAGAATTCGTATTACTCGTGTTCTTAGGTATTAGATTACCTCTATAAGTATTTTCGTAACTAAAATTTGCGGAATTGGCTGCCATGACTAACACGGACGCAACTATCCAAAACTTCCAATTTGACTTAAAAGTATTCCAACCGAACGAAATAGCTTCTGATATTGAGAATGTTTTTTTCATACATAAATGATAAAGCTAAAAACCTATATTTACAATTAAACGCAGCAAGAAATTTAAGTAAGAGATAATAAATCTGATACAATTCAGCTATGGACTTTATAAAAAATATGAACCCTGTTTTATTTACTATACTAACTTTTTTACTTGTTGGTTTAAAAGGCTATACCCTCTGGAGAGCCTCAAAAAATAATCATAAAGTATTTTTTGCAATCGTGCTGTTCTTCAACACTTTGGGAATAGTAGAAATTGTTTATTTAATTTTAGATAAGTACAAATTTAACATCCCGCTTTTAGAAAGGTTAAAAAATGGAACCAAAGAAAAATAAAATATCATTAATACAAATAGACCGGGCTTCAGCGTGGGTCCTATTGTTTTCAATTATTGCCTATATGTTGAGTGGCTACGGACTAACAAAAGGAATTTTTGACAGTCAAGTTTCTCTTTTTCTTCACAGAACCATTCTTCCAACCATCACTATGATAGCCTTTGTAGGTCACACGTCACTGGCAGTAAAAAATGCCATGATGAGAAAAAGAATCTGGAATAAAATTACGAAAATATTGTTAATTTCGGTTTATACATTAGGTTTCTTAGGATTTATCTATCTTGAAGTTTTTGTAATGAGAGACAATAAAAAAGTAAACACGGATAAAAACACAGTTACAGAAAAAACAACTATTGAAAATGAAAACGTACAAGTAACTGGCGATTTGAATAAAAATCTTGACGAAGAAAATACAGAAAATACAAACATCGAACAAAAAGTTTTCACAATTGAAGAACTATCTCAATACAATGGTAAAGATGGAAGCCCGGCTTATGCTGCAGTAGATGGGGTTGTTTACGACATGACGGAGGTATTTGAAAACGGAACTCACTTTGGGCATCTTGCAGGCGAGGAGCTAACTGAGGGTTTTTA
>CAYMNM010000170.1:0-3444 GCA_964391795.1 uncultured Anaerolineaceae bacterium
CGAATTAAAGAAGGCTTGACACAGACCCAACTGGCTGAAAAGGTTGGTACCAAGCAACCATTTATTGCCAGGTTGGAAAATGGAACAACCATGCCTACTCTTTCCTCTCTAAAGAAGATTGGCAAAGCCCTTAAAGCAAAGGTTGTGATTCAATTCGTTTCGGAAAATCAGAATAATTAATTATTCAGCTGAGGTAATGTTTATCACACGGGTTAATAACCCGTGTGATTATTAATATTGGATCATTTGGGTTGGAGTCTTAATTTCAGTTTGATAAGGACAAAATTACATCATCTACCGCAAGCGGTCCCAGCTCACACCCTACTGGCCCGGGTAGGCCATATTCCAATAGACCCGACAAGGTTGTGAACCTTTTCGACGGATTGACCAAAAGAGGGTCAATCATCGCCCTACGCCAAAAGCCATTTATCTCATAGACATTCCAAAAGATTCAGATTAATTATGAACGTTTTTTGGCGGATTGACCAAAAAAGGTCAATCATCGCCCTACGCCAAAAGCCATTTTAATTTATCTCATAGACATTCCAAAAGATTCAGATTAATTATGAACCTTTTCGGCGGATTGACCAAAAGAGGGTCAATCACCGCCATACGCACAAATTCTTTTCAGGGTTTCTCATGGCTCAAAAATCGCTTCGCGTAGGGCTGGATTGGTGTGCTTTCCACCTATCTGCCGAGATTCCAACAGTCCCACAGCATGGTTATGAATATTTACGGCGGATTGACCAAAAGAGGGTCAATCGTCGCCCTACGATGAATTCAATATGGTGAACCGCTGTGTGAATTAGCTCCATAATATTGAGGTGCACGACTGCATAAACAGCGGCCAACAGTTTTGTTAAAAATTTGGTTCAACTCGTTTTTGCCCAGGCAAGTTTAAGGAATGCAAATAAAGAAGATAAAAATTGAAAAATATTTCGCTTATTTAGCTTGCCATTCGTTCATTACCACATTCCAATCTCTTTGAAAGTCCTCGTTTCTGATGAGCGCTTCCCAAACTGGTCTTAGAAAAGAATTAATCCCTGAAAGTGCCTGGTTGAGGGATAAGTCAGATAGTCCAGACCGGTTGAGGAATTGACGCCAGCGAATTTGAATATTCTTGTCTTGACCAAGCGCAATCACTTTTTCAAGGCTATCAGGTCCGAATGGCGTGCCACGGTTAGTGAGGCTTTTGCGAATGGCTTGTTGCAAGCTTAGGCCTTCAAAGTGGAACTGGTTCGATAGATAATAAATATCGTAGATATCCTTCATACGGCTGGTTAACTGCAGGCGTCGCAGAAGCGCATCAAACTTTTCCGCGATAGTGCTTTCAAGTGAATAAGTCATGACTTCCGGAGCAGTAAATTGTTCCAATTGAACAGGAATGGCCCGCTTTACTGGTTCGGGCACGATCACATCCCCGATTCCAAGGTCCACATTGAAGGGAGTTTTAGTATTCTTGATTCTGCCTATCAACTGAAAGCTGATGCCCTGGTATTTGCGTTGAGGTGAGATGGTTTCAAAACTGCCGGAGCTCAATTGAATGTAGGTGTTTCCAGTATCAGTGGCAATGATTTCATCCACAATATGCCTTACTGTTTCCATGTCACCAGGTAGTTGATGCAGCAAAAAGTCAATATCTACTGTTGCGCGACTCTCAAAATTCGTGAGCGTATATATCAACATGCCGCCCTTGAGAATCAATTTGTCGGCAAATTTTGATAAACTCAAGCGGCGAAGAAATTCTTCCTGGCAGAATAACTGCAAGTAGAGCTGTAAGGGCTTACCTGTTTCTTTGGCTTTGCTTTTTAGTTGGGCAATTACTGAGACTGCGATGTCTGGCATGAAATTTCTCCCTTTTCCTGATCATTTCTCATTAAGTATTACAACCAAACCCCAATGCGATCTTTGACTTTATTGGGAATTCTTCGTTTTTTCGAATAGGCGATAAGGTTTGGAATGTTCATCTTTGGGTCGTTTATGTAAGCTTGTATCGCTTTGTTGTAGGACTCTTTGTCAATCTTAGATTCAAAAAAGATGGTTTCACAAATCAGACGGTCGCGATCAAATATCTTCAGCTGACAATCCTCATAATTAGCCGACGCCACGCCAAAGCTAAGCATTCCCGATTCCATGTAATATGGCTTTATAAAGGGGTAGTCAAGCTTAAACCGTGATTTTGAAGTGTCTTTATCGATTGCGATATCCCACTCCAGTGGCGTGCGATCCGAATAGCCATAGTAGAACATGGCTGTGTACATGCAAAGAACACCATCTGGGAACAGCTCCGCGATTAGAGCAGCATCTGAACTGATATCCTGATCGGTGTACAGGCGGTAATAACCAGGTTTGATCCTTTCGATGGTCTTATTATGGAGCAGCTTGCGAATAGCATAAGGCGTCAGACCCAGGTTAAGCAGATCCTTTGTCCGAAAAACACTTCCTGAGAGATCAGCAAGTTTAATCAGGTTCTCTGTTTTTTTCACTTTTTCACCAACTTTCCGCTTATGAGTATTGTTAGCGGCAAATAAGTAATTTATCTTATTCTACGGCAGGAATTCGCAATCGTCAATAAAATTCCGCTCTAATATCCAATGAGCGGAAATAAAGTAAATAATCAGACCACGTAAAATTATAAAAAAGGGGTTCTCAGTCAAAGAACGCTCCAAAATAAAACTTCTCAAGCAAAGTTCCTGGAGAAAAGTATTACTTATCTGAGAGATTGCTCTCCAAAAGTATTTTGGAGCATGACTGCTTGATTCAGATCTTTACGGGTTTGCCATGGTCGATGCATTGCGAGGGGCGTATAAGGCCTTTTTGATCAAGTTTCTAAGATTGGACAGATAAAGTCATTGGTGAAAATGGCGGTGGCGGCAGGGATGAATGAGAACCTGGCCAAGACGTTGGTGGAGAATTTTGAGAGAATTGACAGTGTGAAAATTAAGGAATTATAGGTGTAAATAGCATAAAGAATTTGATCCTTCAACACGCTTAAACAGGGCGGGAACGCGAAAACTTATCCCGCCCCTACGCCAAAAGATGCGGAACGATTTTCATCGATCCTTACGGAAGAAGTAAAAGAATTTTGATGAATACCGGGTTTCCAGGGTTTTGCCCGGGTAGCGGAGGCTGGGAAAGGCCTTTGCCATTTCGGACTCCTGTTTTGCTAAGTATAGCTTTTGCCTCTTAGCTCGTGTCCACTTTTTCGGCACCACCCCAGTAGGCCATATTCCAATAGACTCGACAAGATTGTGAACCTTTTCGGCGGATTGACCAAAAAGGGTCAATCATCGCCCTACGCACAATTCTCAAGGCGGGTAGGCGTCTCAAACCAGTTCCGATCGCCCCTACGGCAGGACTACAAGAACCCCTCCTCAGCCGTTTCGCGCCAGCTCCCCCTCAAGGGGAAGCCCAAGAAATAATTGAAAAAGCGGATAGGGTGCA
>CAYMNM010000171.1:0-3442 GCA_964391795.1 uncultured Anaerolineaceae bacterium
TGAGTGAAGCTGAAGAAGCCATCCAGCGCGTTTATGCTGGAGAAAAGTATGTGGATCTGGACCCTGTTGTCGCAGCTGTCAGGCGCAGACAACACGATATGGCTAAACAGGCTAATTTGGTTTCACAATCCTTTGGGAAGGAACCAAACCGTCGTGTTCGGATTTTTAGAGACTAATGTTTATCACGTTTGAAGGCCCGGAAGGCAGCGGTAAGACCAGCCAGTTGCCAGCGCTTCTCACTTACCTACAAGGTTTGGGTTATGAAGTAGTCTGCACTCGCGAACCTGGGGGCACTGCTATCAGCGATCAAATCCGTGAAGTGTTGATGAGCATGAAAAATCAGGAGTTGAAGCCGAGGACTGAAATCTTGCTTTTTTTAGCCGCGCGAGCACAACTGGTTGAGCAAGTGATCAAACCTGCTCTTCAGGCGGGCAAAATTGTGCTTTGCGACCGCTATGGGGATTCAACTTTGGCTTATCAGGGCTATGGCCACGGACTGGATTTAGGCATACTGAGGCAGATGTTGGCATTTGCCACAGACCATCTTAAGCCGGATCTGACCCTGTTTCTGGACCTGGATGTTGGAATCGGCCTGGCAAGAAAGAAAAAAGCCTCTGAATGGAACAGAATGGATGCCTATGAATTGGCATTCCACAATCGTGTCAGAGAAGGCTACCACCAGCTGATTGCCGAAGAACCGGAACGCTGGGTGACAGTGGACGCCACACAAGATATGGAAACTGTACAAGCTAACCTTAGGAAAATAATCATCAAAAAGTTAAAATCTATGCATTAAAGCCTTGAGCTAACTTCTCAAGATACCCGAAAGGATTTCAATGAAAAAAATCCCGTTTGTAATTACGCTGCTGCTCCTGAGTTCAATTATTTTAGGCGCCTGCAAAGTTAATACGGCTACCCCTGCCACCCAGGCAACCAGCGCACCCATTGGTGAGACTCAAGCTCCCGACCCCTCTACAAGCAGCGGTATGCCAACCCCAGCCGCTCCAACTGTGGTGTTACCCACACAGGATACCCGCCTGAAAGATGAACAGGGCAAGATGATTTGTACAGTCTACCCGGCTATGTTCTCAGGTGAAATGAGCGAGCAAGAAAAAGCGCTTGTCAAAGACATTCCAGCCATATCAGATGCTGATTGGCGGATGGGGTCTGAAAACCCTGTTTTGACAATTCTTGAATATAGCGACTTCCAGTGCCCGGCTTGCGCCATGTTCTACACCGAGTTGGAAAAGCTGATGCAAGCTCGGCCTGACGATGTACAGTTGGTTTTTAGGAACTTCCCATTAGTCAGCATTCATCCCAACGCCACACTGGCAGCCCAGGCAGCTGAAGCTGCAGGACTGCAGGGCACGGAACAATATTGGGCGATGTACAATTTGCTTTTCTCCAAACAGGCCGATTGGTCGCAAAAATCCACTGAGGATTTCTCAGTCTATCTGAAGGAAGAAGCTACTGCCCTCAAATTGGATGTTGATAAATTTATGCAGGACCTGACCAGCGAAGCGATGGTAACAAAATTAAAGGAAGAAACTGAGGCTGCCGTACAAATGGGGCTCAATTCAACGCCAACCATCATTCTGAACGGACGCCCCTGGCGTTATCAGTGGGATGCCTATACTTTTGGTATGGTCATCGACTTGATAAAATCCGAAGAAAAAATGTACACGGAATGCCCAGACTTTGTTATTGACCAAAACAAGGAATACACTGCCACAATCAAAACCGAAAAGGGTGATATCGTCATGGAGCTATATCCCAAAGAAGCCCCTCAAGCAGTCAACTCCTTTGTTGTGTTAGCGCGTGATGGCTATTATGATGGCGTTACCTTCCATCGTGTGCTTGCCGATTTTGTAGCCCAAACAGGCGATCCCAGCAATACCGGTATGGGTGGCTCAGGCTTTGAATACCGCGAAGAAGTGAGCCCGGACCTCAAGTTTGATCAGGAAGGAATGGTTGGCATCGCCAAATCTACCCAGGTCGGGAGCAGCGGCAGTCAATTCTTTATTACTTATGCACCCCTACCCGATCTGGATGGCGGTTACACAATTTTCGGAAAAGTCATTTCAGGGATGGATGTGGCAAAGCAAATTACAGAGCGGGATCCAAATACAATGCCGACAACTGCTGGGGATAAGATCATAAGCATCACGATCGACGAAAAATAGAATGGATCAAGACGCTCCGTTGAACCAGACAGAGCAGCGACAGACCGACTGGATGAGTATTTTCCAGTTGGTCTTTTCAATAAGTGTACTTGTTTGCGCAACAGTAATAGCTTTGGTTGCCTTTTTTGGGGAATCTGCCTTATCACAGAATAATCTGGTGATGGATCTTGGCGTTTCAACAGGATCAATGCTTAAGGTATTTGCCTGGTCAGCCATCTTAATTGCTGGTGTAGCCCTGGTATCAATCATCACATCGGCAAAGAAACTGGCTAAAAAACCAATGCCTGCCTGGGCTCAGGCAAAAATGCTGTGGCTGTATGGTTTGATTTTCATTCTGCCAGTGCTCCTTTTGCTGGGACAGAGCTTGTTTAGGGTGACAAGAACTGCGATCACCTGGATGCCCATATTTTCAGTGGTCAGCATTTTTGCTGTGGGTTTATGGTACATGCGGTTAGGTGCAGGGCACGATTGGGGAAAAACCTCTCAACGCGGGTCTGGGCTGCTCACTTTTAGTTTTGGGTTTACGACCGCCCTGATTTTGATCACTGAAGTTCTTGTACTTGGGGCTTTTGGACTGATTTTTTATTTGGTCACCCTACAAGACCCGGATATTCAAGCGCTCTATCGTTCCCTGCCCAATTTACTTCAGGGTTTGCAGGCAGATCCCCAGGCAGCTGAAGAGATGCTTGGAGGGCTTTTCCAGAAACCTGAAATCATAATCTCAGTCATAATCGTCATTGCGTTCCTGATGCCTCTGGTTGAGGAGTTGTTGAAAACCTTTGGTGTTTTGCTGCTCAAAGGGCGAAAACTGAGCCCAAGGGAGGGAATGCTGGCAGGAATGTTTAGCGGAGCTGGTTTTGGCATTCTTGAGGGTATGCTTTTTGCGGTTCAGACAAGCACAGGTATTGACCCAGTTGCCTGGATGGTATTTTTAGTTGGCCGCTCGGCAGCACTGATTCTGCATATTTTCACCGGAGCCCTGAACGGTTTTGCGCTTGTGCGTTATTGGAATGATCGTAACTTAGGTTCCCTAATAGGCACTTTTTTGTTGACCTTGCTAATTCATGGTGTTTGGAATTTTGTGGCCGTTCTGGCGAGCGCGAACATCCTTGGGCAAATAGCTTCAACAAGCATAACCATTTTGACATTTTTGATAGTATTCTTAAGCTACTTAGTGTTTACCCGAAAGGGTGACAATCCAAATCAGGAGATGGTGCTAAACAATGGTGTATGACAGAATCTATAATATCCTGACCTGG
>CAYMNM010000172.1:0-3441 GCA_964391795.1 uncultured Anaerolineaceae bacterium
AATCCAGAAGGCTTTTCAGCCTTCACCATCTCAGAATTTGCTCATTGTGCTTTATGAAATTTCTTGCGCACATTAGCCAGATAAAACCCCGGCATAAAACTTGCAAACTTATGCACAGGAATTGAGGAGTCTCTATGTTGGCAGTCATCGGTAAGTTAATCGGTCAGTTTTTCACCCCCCTGGGTATCGTCGCTCTGCTATTGTTTTTTGGGCTCATCCAACTTCCCAGGAACCCCCGTGCGGTTTGGATGCCGATCCTTTCTCTTTTGATCATTGCCGTCCTGGGCAACTTTTTCTTTGCCAGCCTGCTTACCCGCTCCCTCGAATGGCGCTACATGCCCCCAACCGACTCACCTCGAGCTGACGCCATCGTTCTGCTTGCCGATGGTATCCTGCCCCAGGAGCCGCCCCGCCAGCAATTGGAAGTTTCCGAAGCGGCTGATCGTATTTTCTTCACCGCCAAGCTCTATCGTGAAGGCGCTGCCCCCCGCATCATCGTCTCAGGCAATGCCCAGGCGGCTGTGGATGCCAGAACCGAATTGATTGGCCTCGGTGTGCCTGAAAATGTCATCACCCTGCAGGATAAGTCAAAAACCGATCTGGAACACGTGCGCTTTGTTGTTGAAATCCTGAAAAGCCAGAGCCTCAATAATCCACTGCTGGTCACCTCTGCCTTAAATATGGATAAAGCGGTTTACCTCTTTACTAAATCTGGCGTATCAGTCTTGCCTGCTCCAGCGGATTTCCAGGTAACCTCAAGCGCTTGGGAGCGCATCCGAAAACCGGCACCTTTTGATGTGCTCAATCATCTTATGCCCACCGCCAGTAACTTCGTGCTCAGTAGCGCGGTTATCACTGAGTACGCTTCCCTCGTGTATTATCGCCTTAGGGCGATATTCTAAGCAATCTGTTTCACCTCCTTGTTGGAACAACCTGTCTGAACCGCATCAGACAGGTTGTTTCTTTAAGGCTGTGGAACCTTTGCTTGCCCCAGGCGTCATTAATGTGTAAGCTTAAGAAATAGGAGAGCTATGAAAAAATTGACCCTTCTCATCACCTGCTTGGTTGTGCTATTACCCTTTTTGGCTGCCTGTAACCTGCCTGAACCGACCGGTGCCCCCATCGTGCAGGGCACGCCTATCAGCGGCGCTAAGGTACCCAACACGGAAGAGCCAGTGAAAACCATCGTTTTTCCTCAGGAGACACCGCCACCCAGCCAGCCGACTGACTTACCTCTTATCGCGACCCCCACCAAGATTCCAGCAGTTAACGCAACCCCAGGGCAAGAGCTGATGGGAGGTCTGGCCTATATCAGCAACCCCAAAATCAGCAATGATGAGTTGAATGCTCTGGCTGAAGCGCAAAACCGCTTCGCCGTGGATCTCTACAAACAGCTTTCAACAGAATCTGGAAACTTGTTTTTCTCTCCCTATAGCCTGTATTCAGCGCTTGCCATGAGTTTTGCTGGCGCAAAGGGTGCTACTGCGGGTGAGATGATTACAAGCCTGCATCTGCCTTACACCAGCGAGAAGATCCATCAGGTGATGAACGGATTGACGCAGCGCTTGCTTTCCAGCGCGATGATTGGTGATATCGAGCTCTTCAAATTTTCGATTGCTAACGCGGTTTGGGCACAGGCTGGCTATCCATTTCTACAGACATATCTTGACACCCTCTCAGAAAACTATGCTGCGGGTTTAAAAATTGTAGATTTCCGCGAAAAAGAAGAAGCTTCGAAACTGATTAACGATTGGGTTTCAGAGCAGACTAATGAGCGCATCAAAGAACTGATCAGTAAAGATTCGCTCACACCCGCCACACGATTGGTTCTCACCAACGCTATCTATTTCAAGGCCAATTGGGCTAGTCAGTTCAAAGAAAAAGATACAGCTGACGCTCCCTTTTACTTGCAGGATGGCAGCAGTCAAACTGTGAAGATGATGTTTCAGGAAGCAGATTTTTCTTATGTCCGCAACCAACAATACGACGCGGCCACATTGCCTTATG
Organism: uncultured Anaerolineaceae bacterium; assembly: GCA_964391795.1. GTDB lineage: Bacteria > Chloroflexota > Anaerolineae > Anaerolineales > Anaerolineaceae > Mesolinea. Next base: position 2,008 of record CAYMNM010000172.1, read on the forward strand.
AAGGCGGCAACTTCTCGATGGTATTGGTCATGCCAAAGGGTCAGAGCCTGAGCGAATTTGAAAAGGGCCTTACCCCTGAAATTTTGAATACTCTGGCAAGCACAAAAACCAGTGCCAAAATGAAACTCTTTGTACCAAAATTTGGTATGGAAAATAGTTACAATCTGGTCGAGACGCTAAAAAAACTGGGTATGAAAACCGCTTTTGAAGACACCGCAGACTTTTCTGGCATGACTGGTAGCAAAGATCTCAAGATTTCAGATGTCGTTCACAAAACTTTCCTTCAGGTAAATGAGGGTGGCACTGAAGCTGCTGCCGCGACCGGCGTGGTAATTGGGCTGACTTCGGCCATGCCGCCGGAAGATCTGATCGAGATGCGCTTTGACCATCCCTTCCTGCTCATGATCCGCGAGAACAGTACCGGCACCATCGTTTTCCTGGGCCGCTACATGCAGCCCTAACTTGCTGGTAAACCCCTAAATCGCTAACATTCTTCGTCAAAAAAAAACGGGCTTGGAGAAAATCCAAGCCCGCCTTACTAGGTCTTAATAAATTTATTCGCAGATATATGCCAGGTTCAAGGTGCCTGGTCCCACATGAGCGCCTATGATGGGGCTCAGTTCAGCACGTAAGATCTTGACCGGGTTCACGGCTTCAACTGCTTTTGCTTCCAGCTCAGAGGCCTCCTCCAAGGCCAGGGCATGCTCCACCCCGATTGCCAATACCTTGCGGCCGGCTGCTTCTTTAACCATCAATTCAACCAAGCGGTTGATGGCTTTCTTGCGTGAAATCACGCTTTCAAGCAAGTCAATTTTGCCATCTTCTTTGTTCATCCACATGATGGGTTTGATCTGTAAGGCTGAGCCAAAAATGCGTTTGGCGGTATTGATCCGCCCGCCACGGTGCAGGTATTCAAGCGTGGCGACGGTAAAGAAGGTGCCAACGCGGTTATGGGTTCCCTCAACGGCTTTGAGGCAGGCCATCGCATCCCCACCTTCAGCCGCAACTTTCGCAGCTTCAAGCAGCTTAAAACAGGCCGCCAGTGAACTGGTCTTTGAATCCACAATCTGGAATGCATCCGGATTGCCCAATTCCTGTTTCGCCAACTGTGCCGAGTTAAATGTGGCAGAGATGCCACTGGAGAGTCCGCTATAAAAAACCTGGCGTCCTTCATCAAGGAAAGGCTTTACAAGTTCCACAAATTGACCGACTGCTACCTGGCTTGTCTGAGGCAAAGAAGCCCCCGCTGCCATTCGTTCATAACACTCAGTGGGTTGAATATCAACGCGATCCAAATACTCCTTGCCATCCCAGTGCAAATGCAAAGGCAGGATTGAAATATCATACTTTTCCTGCAAGTCCTGCGACAGGTCAACAGTGGAATCAGTAATTATCTTTACGGGCTTCATGGTCCTCCTCGATTATCATTGAGTG
>CAYMNM010000173.1:0-3428 GCA_964391795.1 uncultured Anaerolineaceae bacterium
CTTGCTGTAAAGGCGGCACGGAGGCCGTGGCATCAAAGGTAATTTTGAGCGAACAACCAAGCGGCAGCCTGGCAACGCGCACATCTATTGTGCTGCCAACCGAATTCGAAGTATTTACGCCAGTAGCGCACGCGGCTGGTGCATCAACCACTGCCAGGGTGGATAAATTGAGCGTCAGTCCTGCCGGCAGTGTGTCGGTTAGCACTACATCCATTGCATCAGATTTGGATGCAAGCAGATGCGCCAGATCCAAGGAAAATGTGATGGTTTGATTGAAACCGGGTGTAGCATCACTGACCGATTTGGTCAGATTAAGTTCGGGCTCCACGATCACGAAATCATCATTGTCCCGCAGGGTCTGCAAGGTACCCGCTGCATTATCATAAGTCAGCGTGGCTGCATTATTTCGGTTATTACCCTGCTGATTACCAATCAGATTGGCAACAGTCGCGCTAAACGTAATGGTGAATGGGGTTTTATCCGCCACAAGGTCTCCAAAAGTCCAGGTGAGGGTAACTGGGGCAGTGCCATCATTGGGTGTGCTGACCGTGAAGGTTGGTAGGCTGCTGTTATTATTTAGCGCCCATGTGCCAACATTGTAGATGAGGCCCTGGGGCAGACTGTCTGTAATGGTCAGGTTGCGAATCGTCCCCAGCGGGGTGTTCACAGTAAGAGTGTAATTGATGGTTTCACCAATTGTGGCAGTGAGTTTTCCATTGTCACTCTTATCGAAGGTCAATCCTGCCACAGTAAAGTTGGCGTCGTCCCGATCTTGAGTGCCGTCAAATGGATAAGCGGTCGTGTCATCGTAAGTGCGCTCAACTGCAGCCGCACCATTCTGGGTACTCCAGTTGGCATCTACAACATTGATGTGGCTGCCGTCAATATAAATATTTGAGTCCGCCTTGGCGGTGTAGGTACATTCGATATAAACAGCGACAGCTATGTCCCAACTGCCCACGGGATTACCACCAAAGGTAATCTGACCAGCCCCCGGCCCAGCAACTACCTGAGACGGAACCGCTGAACTACCATTGGTGCAGCCGGTGAGTGCCGTAAAGCTAACGCCCTGAGCCAACGTATCGATAGCGGTAACATCATAAGCAGGGCTGTTCCCGGTATTGGTAAACCGCACGGTATAAGTGAGGGTGTCGCCAGCCTGTACGCCGCTGGTGGGTGTGACCGTCTTGAGGGTTACAATCCGCGGCTCGATAATGCTGATGTTCTCAGGTCCGTCACGAAGAGTGACAGTAGCGCCTGTATTGGGGTTGGTATAACGCAGTTCCGCGCTATTGGCCAGCACGGCACCGTCAACATTGCCAGGGAAAAGATTAATCACCTGAGCTTGGATGCGAATGATAAAGGCATTGTTATTGGCTATGTTGTCATCCGTTGTCACCTGGTCGCCAAAAGTGAAGGTGAGGTCATCACCGCTGCCGCAGCTTCCAGCACAAGCAAATCCAGGGGCCGTAACAATCCCAGCATAATCAGCAGTCAGCAAGCCTCCGCTGGCAACCGCCGTGGTAATCAGGCTGTGGCTGACGTACTGCAATCCAACCGGCAGATTATCATAGAGTACCAGGCCGCGGGTTGTACCTTCAGGTAAAGTGGCCAGCAGGTTATAGGTAACAATATCCCCAATGGTGTAAGCTACTGGAACGGGAGTGAGCTTATCAAAAAGCGGTGCAGCCAGGGTAATGTCTCTGGTAGCCTGGACGGAATAATTGTTGATAGCCAGGTCGCCTGTCACACCGTCGCGTTCTCCGGTTGGGCTGCCAGGCGTACCAGGTGTACATGAACCGGTGAGGTTGGCACACGTACCGGTGGTTCCCGGTAAACTGGTAGAGGTTAATCGGGCCAGGTTCGGGATTGTTTGACCGTTGGATGCACTCGCTATCACCCTGGCTGTAATTGTAATGGTTGCAGAATCACCGGGATTAATGCGCGAGATGATTACATTCACGTTCGGAGCTGCTGAATTGTCTATGAAGCTTGCATAAGCCGGCACTGTGACGCCTACGCTTTGCAGGCTCAGGTTGGCATCCAGGGTATCCTGCAGGTTCAGGTCAAAGCCAGCAGCAGCATTATCGCCATAAAGCGTGTTGCTGTTATTGGTGGCTTCAATCGTATACACTACCGTATCACCGGCATCGGTTGGCACTGTAGTGGCAGTTTTGCTCAAAGTAAAATTGGGTTCGGCTACCCGGGCTGTAAGCGTGGTGGAGCTGTCGTTAAGAGTACCGTTGGTATACAAACTAAAGCTATTGGTCAATGCGGTGTCATTTTGATTGCCGATCACATTCATCGCGACGGCGTTAAACTCAACTACCAGGAACTCCTGGCTAAGATCCCGATCATTATTTCGAACCTGGCTGAATTTGAAAAATACATCCGTGCCATTGCCATACGTGTCATCATCCGATGCCAGGAGGCTGGACACTGCGTCATCAGGTAATGAAAATGTTGGTGTAATCGTGCCAAGCGTGGTTTCATCGCCAGATATTACAGGCAATGAAGCAATCGACGGATTTGTTGAAGTTATGCAGGTCGCGCCACTCGAACACACAAAGGCAGCTTTGGCTGTACCATCATCCAGGAACTGCAAACCGGGGCCAAGTGCGTCCAGCAGATACAGGTCTGTCATGGTTGTTTCTGCCAATCTGACAACCAGGCGGTAACGTGCTACTTCACCTACTGCCAGACGGGTAACCCCCGCCGGATTCCCAGTGTGGTCTTCAGAAGTTTGGACGATGGATTTGGTTGGCTCAGGTATATAAACAAGAACGCTGGCAGGGTCGCTGCTGATGTAGTCGTTTTCAAGGCCGCCGCATTCCGTTGGGTTGCCGGTACGCTCACACGATAGTGCGTTATAGGGTGACTGGGCTGTGCCGACAAGGCCCGGTAGGCTGGTCCAGGTTTGGCGGGCAGTGTTGGTAATAGTCTGTCCCGGAAAAACCGCTTCAGTGAGCTCGGCTTTGAAGGTCAGCGTGCTGGTTTGACCAAGCGCAAAGCTGTCCCAGGATGCTGTCAATGTCGGTGCGCTCACATCGCTGATGCTTGTTGGGGCAAGACCAGCTGTATTTAAAAATGAGCCGGGTACATAGGTCATTTGTGCAGGGATAATATCGCTCCAGACTACATTAAAACCATCGGTATTACTGGGGGCCTGGTTGCGAACGATGATTGTAAACGTAATCTCATCACCTGCATCACCCGTGGTTGGCAAAGCATCTTTTTGAATAGAGATTGTCGGTTCAACGATGACCACATTGGGGGCCGATGCGCTGACATTGCCGCCAGTAAAGATGAATGTGGCGGCATTATTGCGTCCCACCCCGCGGTTGTTGCCAGAGGAATTCAAGACGACCGCCTGATAAGTCAAGGTAATATTTTCATTGGTTGCATTATCCGTGTTGGTATTTGTGACC
>CAYMNM010000174.1:0-3395 GCA_964391795.1 uncultured Anaerolineaceae bacterium
GGTATCTGGCCATATTCACTTTCGTACATACCATCATATTGAATTGGAAGGTCATCAGCATCAAGCCCTGTGCGATTCAAACCCGTTTCCAATTCAATATGAATCCGGGCTTTCTTTTTGATTCTCCTGGCGGTTTCAATCGTGGCATTCAGGCGATCGGAATCGAAAACAAAGAAGGCTATCTCGTTGATGATCGCCCATTCGATTTGGCTTTGATCCAGTAAACCTAATATTATCAGTCCAGTATCGGCCTTTTTGATACTCAAGGCGCGATACGCCTCATACGCATCATAAACAGCAAAGAGTTTTATCCCGCAGGCCTCAGCCAGGGGAATATACTGCTCAATCCCATGCCCATAAGCGTTACCCTTGATGACTGAAGCAAACACGCAATTGGCTCCGATCCGTTGTTTCAGGTAGCTGATGTTTTTGTTGAGTGCTTTCCTATTCAGCTCAATCCAACTTGTGTTTTCCATTGTAATTCTCCTATAAACCATTGAACGAGATGGGATAATGCTGTGTCAAGCTTTATTTCGCCCAGTATTTCACAAACTCATGCGAGAACTCATTGGAAATAGATCAGGCCATTGTGAACAGTCTCGTTTATCAAGTCAGTGAGTCAATTTCGTAAATAGCAATCTGCTGATGAACCCATTTGCTCTTTGATCTGGAAGATCCCCAAATATCAGAATGAGTATCATTGCCAGGGTGATTGATTGCTACTTACATAGCTGGCTTGTATGTTGGCACAAAATTGGAGGTGATGTATGCATTATTTTTGTTGACATTGAATGGCGATTCTATAAAGTTGACTTTATCTTTATAGGAGGCTTAAATGAAAAGACTAAGAATTGCTTTTTTACTCTTACTTATTTTAGCTCTATTGTCAGCCTGTTCTGATAAGGACGACGAAGACTATCGCTATCCCCTCAAGGTGGGAAATACCTGGACAATGCTAAACACCATTGATTACTATGACATCCATGCTGAAGAAATGACTACGGAGATCGACACCGTTTATATAGAAGTTGCCGAACAGATCGAAAGCCCCACTGGGGAACTCTGCTATCGGGTGGAATACTGGTACTCATCCGATCCTGATCATAATATCGGCTATGACATGGTTGTCAATAGAGAGGATGGCGTCTATCAGTTAGGTTGGAAACTTGGCTACGGTTTGGGTCCCTTCAAAGGAATAAACCTATCCTATCACTGGACTCCCTTTGGCTTTGGAATCCGGGATACCAATCCCAAGTATGAGGAGGTGTGGCTTACAACGCCAAAGTTTATCCTACCCTCCAAATGCGAAGAAGGCTTATCCTGGATATATGGGCCAAACCAACACCATCTGGAAGTCGGTTACTGGATAATGCCCCAGGAATCGGTTACGGTTCCTAATGGTACCCATAAATGCTATGTCCGAAAGAGCACTTGTCTGGAGTTGGAAGAACCCCTGGATGTATTTGATATGTATGCCAAAAAAGGGCTGATCAAGTTTTACTATGAGAGTAGCTCGGAAATACTTGACTCTAACTGTAACCTCATAGGTGAGTTCCCCTTTAATCAAAAAATCGAGCTGATCTCCTGTGATCTGAACTAGACTCTTACCTTGCGAAGAGCCCTGTTGTCCCTGCTTGAGATATCAGGCAATTCCCCCAAAAAGTGGGCTTTTGTGTGGATAACTATGTGACTTATCCACATATAGGTATAGTAGATGTCCTAACAATTGAAATTGTGATTCCTGAATCCACGACTTATCCACATGATGACTACGGCAACCTGGTTGGAACGGTGGGTTGTGTATTGTAGCAAATTAGCTATGACACTAAATACAGCTCGAAAACCCGTAGGTGACAGAAATGATTCAATTCAGTTTTTACTTTCAAAGAAATCATATTACGAAGCCAAAAACAGATGAAAAACGAGACAAAATTATGTTTTAATGATTTGCAAAATAAATCTATACAAAAACGACGCCCCTAATAATGTTGGTCTACCAAAACGACAACAAATGAGCGTCGATATGAGTAATACAATAAATGAAACCCGCAGTTTTGTGCAAGGTAAATTAGCAGAGTTCTGCAAAAAAGTTAGCCGGGAACAGACCAGACCCGTGCAAAAGTTCTACTATGATATGCTGATGGGGCTATGTGGAACCGGGTCTCCGTCACTCCACAACATCGCCAAGATGCTGATGGACAAGGTCTCGACGAAGAAGACCAGTGAACGTTTATACCGTAATATGCGTAGGGAGGGTCTAGCCGAAGAAATCGATAGAACCCTCATGGATTTGATCAGGCCACAGGTGACCAAAGAAACCTTGTTCATAGTTGATGAGAGTGATATCGAAAAGCCTTATGCCAGAAAGATGGAAGGTTGCCAGTTAGTACACAACGGGAGTAAGGGGGAGAATACTAATGGTTATCTGCTGCTGAACATCATGGCCATGCTGCCCCAGGAAGACGGTTACAAGCTATTGCCAGCCAGTAGCATACTTTACTCCTCCGGTATGGAGATCGACAGCCGGAAGCAGGTATTGCAGGACAAGATAATTGATCAGCAAGTGACATTTTGCGGCAAGGGCACCTATGTGTTCGATCGAGGCTACGATGATCGCAAACTGATCGGATTTTTAGTCGATAACGGAGTCTCTTTTGTGATTCGGGGAATGGGTACCAGGGCTGTTAAGGAAGGCATTTCTGAAGTAAGCTTCAAGGAAATCGTCCATAATATGGAATTTAGATATGAATTCCCTGGCACTCGGAAGCATGAAGGCTTCTTTTGCGCGACCCGCAGAATTGTAGTTCGCACTGAAGATCATTATAGAAAGCATGCTAACAGTGTTGAGGTAAGCCTGGTGGTGGTACGCAGGTATCAAAATGGAACTCGCAAAGGGAAGGACTTCTATCTCTTATGTGACTTCAATGATCCCACTATGACAGAAACTGAAATCATCACTAAAGCAATGAACACTTATCGGAAACGCTGGTCTATCGAAGAAGTACATCGCCAAATGAAGCAGAGAATGAAGTGGGAAAGCATGCGGCTGGCCAGCTATCAGGGAATGAAAAACCTCAATGCTTTCATGGCCCTGGCCCTGTACTTCACATACAAGTGCAAAGACTACATTCACATCCTGGCGATTGGCTTCCCTAAACTGCTACAGTACGTCAAAAAGGACTGGGTAAGGCCCAAAGACTTTATCTACTATAGAATCAGCGATGTTTTGAACACCTGCATAAGTATGATCGTTCAGTACAAACGAAGGCTTAGCATCGAAGAAAGACGAGATCTTTGGCAATTCAAGATAAGGCTGGATTAAAAATGGGGGAATGCCAATTCAATCAGCGCTTGACAAATCGCGCCCCTTGCGATTTGTGGCATTATGCCTTGAA
>CAYMNM010000175.1:0-2863 GCA_964391795.1 uncultured Anaerolineaceae bacterium
CGGGGGTGATCTCAAAGTAATCCTTCAGCTCTTCATACTGCGCCAGGTCGGTAAAGCGCTCCTTCTGGATGCGCGTAACGTAGAGCACATCCGCCGTTTCAATAATATCGGCCACTTTATTGGTCTCACGCACGTCACGTTTGGCATCAATCAACTCGTTCATCAAATCCAGCGGCAGGCGCAGCACATCCGGCGAGACATAGCGCAAAGAAACGTCATACTTGGAAAGCAGCCGGGTGAGCGAATGCACCGTGCGCCCGTAGCGCAGGTCTCCCACCATGGCAATCTTGAGCCCGTCGATCTGCCCCAGTTCGTGCTGGATGGTATACAGGTCCAACAAGGCCTGGGTGGGGTGCTCACCTGCCCCATCGCCGGCATTGATGATGGGCGCCTTCACGTACTTGGCCGCCTGGGCCGCCGAGCCAATCTCCGGGTGGCGCAGCACAATCACGTCCGCGTACTGCTCGAGGGTGATCATGCTGTCAATCAGACTCTCGCCCTTCGACACGCTGGAATACTGCACACCCTGCGTAATCGGGATGACCTTGCCGCCCAAGCGCTCCATAGCCGCGATGAATGAAGAGCTGGTGCGGGTGGAAGGCTCGTAGAACATACAGGCCATCACATAATCCTTCAGCAGGTCGCAGGCGCCCCAGGCGCGGCTCATTTCCAGCATTTCGTCCGCGCGGGCAAAAATGTAGTCCAGATCGGGTTTTTCGAACTGATTAACCGACAGTATGTCGGCTCCGGTCCACTTATCCTGAAATTTGGGTCCTTTGGCCGTACGGCTCTTGAGGTTGAATAATGGGGTGGCTAAAGTCTGTTCCATGATGGCTCCTTATAATCTCTATGATTCAATGATCTGGCCGTTGCTGTAGGCAAGGCGGCCTTTATACACGGTTTTAAGCACCCGCCCCTGCACCGGGCGGCCTTCAAAAGGCGACCAGCCGCACTTGGTGTAAAGGGGGTGGTCGGGGAAGGTGTAACGCGCCTCTGGGTCCACTTCCACCCAGGTTTCGGCTTGTTCGGGCAAGTTAAAAATGCGGCGCGGGTTGGTGTGCATCAGTTCGATGGCGCGCTCAAGCGTCAGACGGCCTTCAGCCACGGCCGTCAGCATCAGCGGCAGAGTGGATTCCAGCCCGGGCACTCCCGGCGGCGATGGTAATTTGGGGTTTGATCTTTTGTCTTCGTAGGGGAGGGATAAGCGTTTTTGCGTTCCCTCCCGTGTCTCGCCGTTTTTGTAGGGGAGGTCTGAGCCTCTCTCACGAAGCCCTCCCGGATTTTCCGGGTCCTGTGATGCCGCCCATTCTGCCTCGCTCCTGTAACCCAGCTTCTCCCAGCGGGCATGCGGGGCATGGTCGCTGCCAATGCAATCCACCACCCCACTGGCGATAGCCTCCCAAAGCGCGTCCTGATCTGCCTGGCTGGCAAGCAGCGGCCGCATATCCCCAAAGGGTCCCAAGTTTTTGGCATCGGCCTCGGTGAGAAAGAGGTGATGCGGGGTCACTTCGCAGGTTACCTGCAGCCCGCTCTCTTTGGCTTGGGCAATGAGTTTGATTTCATCTTTGCGTGAAACATGGCAGATGTGTACCGCGCGCCCGAAGCTGGCCGCCAGCCCGATGGCAGCGGCAATCGATTCACCCTCGGCATGGAAGCAGATGGGTTTACCCCTCGGCCAGGCTGCCACCACGCGCGTGAGAGCCCCCAGGTTAGTCAGGCGCAGGTCGCCAAAGGTCTGGTTCATGTAGACCTTCAGCCCCACAGCCTGCTGCGCAAGCGCATCCAGCTCAGAAACAAAGCCTTCAGCGGCACCAGCATATAAAAAAACATCGCACAGACTCTGCTTTTGAGACAAATTCTGGGCGACGTTGAAAGCTTCGAGGCTCACAAGCGGCGGATTGGTGTTGGGCATGGCCAAAAGGGTCGTGAAACCGCCGGCCAAGCCAGCCCGGGTGCCGGTGCGGAAGTCCTCCTTTTGCTCACCTCCGGGGGCACGCAGGTGCACATGCGGGTCAATGAGGCCAGGTATTCTGATGCTTGCCATGCTGTCCTTTCTCTAATTGGCGGCTTTCCAAAAAAAGGCCCTTCGCGCTGAAGGGTCTATTTCGTTTTTTAATTGATCATTTTGTGGATCGTTTTATTTTATGACCACGGCAAGACCTTGTCAATGATTTTTTTAGATTGAGTTATTTGTTTTGCTCTGGATAATATTGTCATTAAGATGCCATCCTCTCGATTTCTCAGTCAAGCTGCCCCAACTTAGATATAATTCAGCCATGAACACACTTTATTACGGGGATAATTTAGACATTCTAAAACGCTATGTCAAAGATGAATCGGTGGATCTGGTTTATCTTGACCCGCCATTCAATTCCAACGCCACTTACAATGTGCTCTTTGCTCAAAAGGATGGGTCGCAATCCAGCGCGCAGATCAGAGCATTTGAGGACACATGGCAATGGGACGAAAACGCTATTTGGACCTACGAAACTGAGGTTGAAAAAGGTGGCCGGATTTCCGACGCGTTGCGAGCCTTCAAGCTGATTTTGGGCGATAGCAACATGATGGCCTATCTGACGATGATGGCTCCGCGCTTACAAGAATTAAGGCGCGTACTGAAACCCACCGGAAGTTTGTATTTACACTGTGATCCTACAGCAAGTCATTACCTGAAAGTATTGCTTGATATGGTCTTTGGGGTTGAAAATTTTGGAAGTAACATTGTTTGGAAACGAAGTGACACCCATAATGATGCAAAAAACCAATTTCCGGCAGTTAGTGACCACATACTTTTCTTTAGAAAATCCAACAAATCAGTATTTAATAGACAACACACACTTCATGCAGGAAAAACACTAAAAGA
>CAYMNM010000175.1:2873-3391 GCA_964391795.1 uncultured Anaerolineaceae bacterium
GAATTTCCTGATGGCACAGTAAGGAAAATGACGAAGATTGAAAAAGAATCTCAAATCATTCCGACCGGTGCAAGACGTTTTAATGCAGATAATATGGCAAGTCCGAATCCAAGACCAAATCTTATGTACTCCTATAAGGGGTTTCCTTATCCAGCAAAAGGGTGGAGATATTCCAAGGAGACAATGGCTGATCTAGATGTTGCTGGCAAACTTCTGTTTCCAAACGATCCAAATGGCCGAATAATGCTTAAGCGGTACTTGGATGAACAAGCAGGGCCTACAGTAGGAGACATTTGGACAGATATTTCCCAGTTGCGAGCCTCTGACGCAGAACGGATGGGTTATCCTACCCAAAAACCCGAAGCATTATTGGAACGCATCATCAATGCCTCCAGTAACCCAGGAGATGTGGTCTTGGACCCATTCTGCGGTTGCGGAACAGCAGTTGTTGCAGCCCAGAAATTAGGTCGGCAGTGGATTGGCATCGATATCACTCACCTGGCCATCAGCCTGATGAA
>CAYMNM010000176.1:0-3386 GCA_964391795.1 uncultured Anaerolineaceae bacterium
TTCAATGTCATCAATCGGATCCCCAACAGGGATCAGGACAGAAGGTTCGAATCCTTTCGCCCCGACCAATAACCACTTACAGAATTTTGTAAGTGGTTTTTTGTTTCTTGATAACTAATATTCTTAGTTAACTGGATATCTCAATCCATATGCGCGATTCGATAATTGCTCAAAATCCTGACTAATTTTTTATTTCATGAACTTACAAACAACTTCTTTGAACTTTAACTTACTCGTTATCTTGGAATGGTATCCGGCTCTGCGTGTGGTTAATCAATCAATCTTTAAACAAGGTCTAAAACCCGAAATTTGAACCTTTCAATGACCGAGTCAAGTGACTCGTTGTCAGTTAAGACCAGCAAAATGTCGTTTGCCTTCAAAACCGTTCCGCCAAAGGGGACAGTGAATTGATTCTCACGCTCAACCAAAGTGATCAGGAATTTATCAGGGAGATGCAGTTCAACAATTGCCTTATTAACAACCGCTGAATCAGGAGGAACTATCATCCGCGTCAATTCGCTATTCATACCTACCACAGGTTGATACTCAATGGGATAAACCGTCAACGATTGATCAGGTTCATCGAGATTAAGCAAACGTGCCACACGTGGTAGTGTTGTCCCTTGAATAAGAACCGATGTGAGAACAATAAAAAATATCACATTAAAGAACAGCTCAGACTGTTCAATGCCAGCCGACATAGGAAAGGTTGCCAGAATGATCGGAGCTGCCCCTCGTAATCCTACCCAGGAAATGAAGGCTTTTTCTTTTACTGTTTTCTTGCTCGGCAGCAAAGTAAAAAATACACCTAATGGCCTGGCTACGAATATCAGAATCAATGCAATCAACAGTGAAATCCCAGCAGTCGGGATCATTCGGCTGGGGAAAATTAATAAACCCAAAGTCAAAAACATGGTGATTTGCATTAACCATGCAAAACCATCATGAAAACGCTGTAAGGAACGCTTGTGGACAACATCCACATGATTCATGACAATCCCCATGAAATAAACAGCCAGGAAACCACTGCCATTTACCAGAGAAGCGATTCCGTATGTCAATAAGACAAAAGCAAGGCTCATCACAGGATAAAGACCTTCATAGCCAAGCTTTATTTGATTTATGACGAACGCGGCTATACGTCCCATTAGGTATCCTAATAAGCCCCCAATAATTAATTGCTGAATGAAAAGCAAGAACAGACTAAACACCGAACTTTCAGGCTGATTAATGAGCTGGATAATTCCAATAGTTAATAAGACAGCCATAGGATCATTGCTACCCGATTCGAGTTCCAATAATGGCTTTAAGTCCCCTTTAAGGCTGACGCCTTTCGACCGCAATACAGAAAATACAGCAGCAGCGTCGGTAGAAGACATCATAGATCCTAAAAGCAAACCTTCCAGTAAGGTCAAGCCTAAGAAACGCCAGGCGAATAACCCTACAATCGAAGCGGTTAAGAGTACACCGATTGTTGCCAGAGAAAAGCTCTCAACCATAACAGGTCTGACGGTATTCCACTTTGTATGCAGCCCACCAGAAAATAAGATCAAGACCAGGGCAATTATGCTGATTGTTTGCGCAACGTTGGGGTCGTCAAAATAAATTCCGCCAATGCCTTCTGATCCGGCGATCATTCCCAGCCCCAAGAATAAGAGCAATGCAGGCACACCAAACCGGTCTGAAATTTTGCTGGCGAAAATGCTAAAGATGATTAGTAAAGCAATGGGAATTAAAAAATCAATTTGCATAATGGCATCAAATTAAGTAGACCCCTTTATGATTAACAACTCTGGTCATAAAATTCTCTCTAATTAAATATTCATATTTAATGTAACACATCATACAGACAGAAAAATATTTAGATAGGGCTATTTTCGTTCGAACCTGAACCTGGTACAGAATATCACTTAGATTCTCTTCTTTTTGTCTAAATTAGATATTGTCGTTTCAAGAGCAATTGATTAAACACGTACAGCCTTCCAGTGATGTTGCAATGAACTCCCGGAAGCTGGGGTTTGTCTTGTACGTTTCATCTTTGATTGAATTTGTGTATGAGATAATCAAAGACGCGAGCTAATTTTTTTTGTCATCGAATTCAATTCTGGTTATCCTAAAAAACTTGATTGAGGTATCCCATATAGAACAATTTCTTGAGAGAATTGTTGAATTTCGAACCAGTTGCCTAAAAATAGGAGCACAAGAACATTGGCAATCCGGCTAGCGTGCTTGCATGTGGTGGAAAAGGTCGAAGGATCAAATCCTGTTGCCCCGAGTAATTACCACTTACAATAATCAAAGTTTTGTAAGAGGATTTTTGTTTATTGACTAATGCTATTCTTCTAAAGACTCGAGACCATTAATCACGTGTTCTACTCCACTTTTTACCAAAGTGGTTAAGTCAGTTCTTACGGATATCTTTTAGCAAAGCCTTAATAAAAATCAGTTACCAAAAAGTTGCTGAGTACTGAGAGGGAATATTTTTTCTATTCAAGAAGGATCTAATGCTTTCTGAAGGCATCCGTTAGGTAGGGTTTTCCACGAAAACACATTATTGCTCAAGATCAAAAACCGGTATTATGAGTATTAAGATATATTATGTTATACAACGCTTTTGATTACGGAATTGCTCTTGTTACAATCCTTTATCGATCCTCTTCTAACTTTAACAATCAGAAAAAGGAGCCTAGCATGAGCAAGAACCATGTAACAATTTACCGTACGGTAATTGTTGTCTTGTCCGTTATCCTGATGTTCACACTGGTCCAATCTCCTCGTTCTACCAAAGCTGCACCACAAACCGCTGGCGCACAGATGCTTGGCGTTAGCGTTATCAACGTTAACACTCTCTTTATTACAGATGTGACAACTACTTTTACCAAGTTGGGAGACCTCGGAATCTTCTCAGTAAATTCTGCCGACTCTTTGCTGGAGTTGACATTCAATGGCCGTATCTCCACCGGTAACCTGTTAACAAGCACCGGTTTAATTTTTGAATTGCGAGTAGACGATACACCTTCTCCTATCGGCCTTGCACAGGCCATTGTGACTCAAGATGTAAATACTTCATTCGGTTTGCCTGCAGTTTTTACTGGCTTCTTTAGCGGACTCTCGGTAGGCGATCACACAGCTAGCATTTGGGTTAGAACGAAAGATCAAACAGCTACTAATGCTTCTATTGATCCAGCAAATATAGGTGCAAACGTCCTAATTGTAAAAGAACACCTGCCATTTGGCGTGGCGTATTTGCCGATGATCGCTAAGTAGGAATTGCCCAGTTACTAAATTCTTAATTATTATCTTTTGGAAGTGCGACAAGAATCTCTTTCACAATAGATTCAAATTGACCGCCCTGACGAATAAGGTCCTTGAAAAAGAACCTTATT
>CAYMNM010000177.1:0-3191 GCA_964391795.1 uncultured Anaerolineaceae bacterium
TGCCCAGCTCATTTGCTTTGTTTATTCGGCTTGCATCCTCGTACTCAAAATTCTATAATCATTTTGGAATTATCTTGTTATGAACAAACGCCATTTCATTGCTTCTGCTTTCTTTCTAATGTTCGCGCTTTCTGCCTGCAAACCTAACCCCACCCCCGCACCAACAGATCTACTGGAGCCGATCCGCACCGCGGCTGCTCAGACCGTTGATGCCATGAGCACAGACATTGTGGCTACAAGTCTGTCGATTCCAATCGCAGCCACCATCACGCCGCCACCACCCGAAACCCCTGCGCAAGGAACCCCTTTGCCGCCTGCAACGCTGCTGCCCCTCTTTACTTTTACACCTACAGCGATTAACGCGGCTCAATCCAACTGCGACCTGGCCGAATTCATCGACGAAACCATCCCAGACGGTACTACGTATGCCCCTGGAGCAAAATTTACCAAAACCTGGACCTTACTTAATGCAGGCACATGCACCTGGACAGACCAATATGCCTTGGTCTTTATGTCTGGAAATGCCATGGGCGCGGCTGCTGCCCAACCCTTCACAATCAAACCGATAAAGCCCGGTGAGAAAGTGACCATTTCGCTGGTTCTGACAGCCCCGCAGCTGGCTGGAACACACCGGGCGGATTTCAAACTTCGAAACGCAGGCGGAGCTATTTTTGCCTTCAAAGATCCTCAAAAATTATTCTGGGCAGAGATTAACGTAGGCAATTCAATTTTGGACGGCAGGTTGAACCTGGCTGACTTTGTCTGCCTGGCACAGTGGTCCAATGGCACAGAAACCCTGCCTTGCCCTGGCAAACCCAGCGATTCTGGCGGTTTTGCCTATTCCGACCAAAACCCCATCCTCGAAAACGGTGCTGAGGACGACGAAAACGCTCTGATCCTTGGTGTTCCCAACCAGGAGAATAGCTTTTTACAGGGCAGATACCCAGCTTTTGAGGTACCGCAGAATGTAGCCTTTTACGCCATCCTGGGCTGCAACGGTGGCAACGCAGCCTGCGATACCTCGCTAAGTTTGAGCTACATTGAAGGCAACGCCGCCCCAAAACTGCTTGCCACATGGTCTGAGACTTTGGATGGTTCATTCCAGCGCCTGGATTTGGACCTTTCGTCACTTGCTGGGAAAACAGTTCAGTTTATCCTGATTCTTAATTCCAATGGTAGCCCAACGGGTGACAGCATACATTTAATGGCGCCAATTATCGCCCCCCGCTGATTAAGCAACATGATCTCGCATTGATGTATTATCAAATGGGGGCTGAACTTCACGCAAAAATATCTTGCCATAGGTCCTCCATCCGTTTTGTACATACTGGTGCAAAATATGCAACTTTTATTCTGCTATATAATTAAAAAAGCACGTAAATCACTTTCTGTACTTTAGCCCATAATCAACATCGTTGGTTGTACCGTGCATAGGAGAAAGATATGACTAAGAAAATAAATTTTGTGATGGCAATCCTGGGGATCATGGTCTTGCTCGCGGCCTGCGCGCCAAAAAATGCCACCCCGGCCGTTGATGTCATCAATACCAGCATTGCCCAGACCGTCGCTGTTCAGTTTACAAAAACAGCCATTGCCCGCCCCAGCGACACCCCCATGCCAACTGCCACTCCCATGGCTACCAGGCCTCCTGTAACCCCCATGCCCCCAACCGCCGCCATTGGTCAGGGAACAGCTGTTGCCCAGGGCACAGTCGCGGTAATTACGCCTGCCGGCCAGACAGCTGGAACAAGCGCGGCCACAAAAGCGCCTACCGGAGGAGTTGATCGTGGTGATTGGGTTGCCAGTGATCCCGCAGATACAACCACTCTGAAGCGCCCCAACCAGGATGTGACTATCAAGCTGATGAACACAGGTACAAGTACCTGGACCACTGAGTATGCCATCGAATTTGTCAGTGGTGAACAATTTGGCCTGGCAGATAAGATCTATTGCCCAATTACGGTACCTCCGCAAATGATGGTTGATTTTGTTCTTCCACTTACAGTTCCTGCTGCAGGTCCTTTCAGATCTGATTGGAAAATCGTGAATGCTGAAGGGGTTCAAATCGGCATTTTCTACATGGAATACAACTAGAGCGGTGCATCAAGCAGAATACGTGAAGCAAGCACTGAAAACCGAGGCTAATAACCTCGGTTTTGTCTTGTTTGGTTGCTCCAGACCAAAGGTTGCGGTTGATTTTGCCCGTTATGTAGACTGGCTTGAGCGTGGTTTTGGTGAAGGCATGCCCTATCTTGCCCGGCAGCAGGCGCTCTCCGCCCGGCAGGATCCATCTATCCTCTTGCCGGGCGCGCGTACTGTCATCTCGCTGGCAGTGCCCTACGCGCTTGTATCCCCAGCAATGTCAGATCCAAAAGATCAATCTCAAGGCCACATTGCATCCTACGCGATTTATGGGGATTATCACGAAGTTCTTTTCTCTCTGGTTGGAAAACTTGCAGAACAGCTCAAAACTTTGGCACCTGAGGCGCAATTCCGGGTGTGTGTGGATACAGCGCCCATCTTAGAAAAAGCCTTTGCCTACCAAGCTGGCCTGGGCTGGATTGGCCAGAACACTCTGCTTTTTAACGCTAAATATGGCTCAGGTTTATTGCTCGCGGAAATTTTAACCACAGTAGAGCTGCCCGCCGATCAACCGCTGGCAGGTGACCCTTGCATCGGTTGCAAGCTCTGCGTGGATGCCTGCCCTACAGGGGCATTGATGGGCAACCGGACAATGGATTCCAGGCGCTGTATCAGCTTTTTAACCATTGAGAATCACGCGGAAGTGCCTGTTCCTTACCGCCATCCTATGGGCAATCACGTTTTCGGTTGCGATGAATGCCAACAGGCTTGCCCATACAATATTGCAGCTTTTCCATCCAAGACGCAGTCGCCTCTTTCTGCTCGAGTCGTTCCTTCAGTTGATTTGCACACGGAGCTCAGCCTGGACGACCAGACTTTCAAAGCCAAATATGCTGGCACCCCGGTTCTACGGGCAAAGCATGCTGGTTTCTTGCGGAATCTCATTATCGCGGCCGGCAATTCGGGAGATCTAAGCCTATTGCCCCAGCTGCAAATACTGAAAAGTGAGTGTGCAGAGCCTATGCTGCAGGAAGCCTTGGGATGGGCTATCTCAGCCCTTGAAATTCCAAGTTCGGCAAGCTAAAAGTCCTTCTTGATTGCGATAAAAA
>CAYMNM010000178.1:0-3177 GCA_964391795.1 uncultured Anaerolineaceae bacterium
CATCATTGAAATTCCGAAGGAAGTACAAGGCTTTGTAAACCTGGGCGGGATTGAGTCGCCTGGGCTCACTTCTGCACCAGCCATTGCTGAAGAAGTGGTGAGTCTACTCAAGGATGCGGGCGAAACTCTCAAAGTAAAAAAGGACTGGAACCCAATCCGGCCGGCCAGGCCGCGTTTCAGGGACATGAGCCATAGCGAAAGGCAAAAACTGGTCGCTCAAGACTCGCGTTTCGGCCGGGTGATCTGCCGCTGCGAAAACATAACCGAGGGTGAGATCATCCGCGAAATCCACGCTCCCATCCCTGCCCTCACCTATGACGCCATCAAGCGCCGTACCTGGCTGGGTACCGGGCGCTGCCAGGGTGCTTTTGACATGACCCGCGTGGTGGACATCCTTTGCCGCGAGACAGGCTTGAACCCCTTCGAAGTCACCAAACGCGGGAAAGATTCGCCTTTTCTTTATCGCGAAACCAAGGAGTTGCCCCATGCTTGACCAAACTCTATTCGATGTGGTGGTCATTGGTAGCGGACCAGGCGGCCTGGCGGCTGCCATTGCTGCCAAGCGTGAAGGGGCTGAAAATGTATTGATCATTGAACGTGACCGTGAACCCGGTGGGATTTTATTGCAGTGTATTCACAACGGTTTTGGAGTGGAAATCCTTAAAGAAGATTTGCCCGGTCCCGGGTATGCTCAAAGATTCATCAACGAAGCTGAAGCTCTGGGCGTCCAAATTTTACTCAACACCATGGTGATGGACCTGGGTGCAGACCGGCGCATCTGGCTTTCCAGTGTGGAACACGGTTACGCGCAAGTTGAAGCCAAGGCTGTGGTTTTGGCCATGGGCTGCCGAGAGCGGACCCGGCCCCAGATTCGCATCCCGGGCTATCGCCCCAACGGCATCTTCACCGCTGGCACTGCCCAGCGCTGGGTGAATGTGGAAGGTTACATGCCCGGCAAGGAAGTAGTCATCCTGGGTTCAGGGGATATCGGCATGATTATGGCCCGTCGTCTCACTTACGAAGGCGCGCATGTCGAGCGTGTGCTCGAAATTCAGAATTATCTTTCAGGCCTGTCCCGTAATTTTGTGCAATGCCTGCAAGATAACAATATCCCGCTGCAACTCAGCCATACCATCAAACGCGTACTGGGCAAAAATCGCGTAGAAGCCGTGGAAACAGTACAGGTGGATGAACGCTGGCGCATGATTGATGGCACGGAAGAACTAATCCCCTGTGATACCTTGTTGCTTTCAATCGGCTTGATCCCGGAAAATGAGCTCTCCAAGCGCGCCGGCGTGAAAATCGACCCGGTTACCAGCGGTCCTTTGGTGGATGACCAATTCCAAACAAATGTGCCAGGTATTTTTGCCGCGGGGAATGTGGTGCATGTTTACGACCTAGTGGATTGGGTGACTGAAGCCGGCTTTGTGGCTGGTAAAGGCGCCGCCAGGTTTGCCGCGGGCGCGTTAAGGCCACAGGACGCCCACATCGCGCTGCAAGCCGGGCCTAATGTGCGCTATGTCGTACCGCAGACTCTCAACAAGGAAACGCTCAAGACGGAGGAAGTGCGCCTGCAGATGCGGGTGACCAAACCGCTGGAAGAAGCAGTTTACGTGGAAGTACACGACGGCCACTCACAGATAACGCGCAAGTTGGAGCGTTACGCCCGCCCAGGAGAGATGGTAACCATTTCCCTGAAACCCTCACATTACGAAGCGGTGCGCAAAGCAGAAAAAATAACGGTACAGGTCACCCCCAAGGCGGAGGCATAAATGGCGATCGAGCGTGAATTTATTTGCACAGCCTGCCCCAAAGGCTGCCTTTTGCGCGTGGTGATGGAAGGCAAGGATGTGGTCAAGATGGAAGGCTATACCTGCCGAAAAGGTATTGATTATGGCCGTCAAGAAGCTTCTGACCCACGACGCATGCTGGCGACCACGGTCCGCGTGGAAAATGGCTTTCATCCGCTGCTACCTGTATATACAAAGAAACCTATTTCAAAAGAGAAAATTGAGGAAGTTTTGGCTGCCCTGCGTGAGCTACGCCTAAAAGCCCCCATTAAAGCTCAAACTGTGGTTTTGGCGGATGTAGCAGGAACCGGTGTGGATGTGCTTGCCAGTCGGGATATGCCGGTACATTAGGGGCTTTTTCCTAAGTCCGCGCCCATTAAGCCCGGGAATCTGGTTTTACGATCTTGAACTAGAGATTGCTTACTCTATGGTGCCTTGCCCCGCAAGCACAGACTATGGCATGTTGTGCCGAGAGTGGAAGCGCAGACAGTAAGCTGTAACGCTTTTCGCAACGACTGAAAAAAATGTCAACCTGGGCATAGTCTAAGAAGGATCTGCTACTCGCGAATTGAATCTGGAAGATGTTAGCTCCATGTTGCGGTGCGGCGGGAGTACGGTTCCCAGTCTCTTTGCTCACCATGGTAAATTCGGGCGAGACGCTGATCAATCAAATAATCCTAATAGGTTGGGTTGCGAACCCACTCTACCAGACAAGGAAGGATCCGTATTTGTTTAGGCAGAGAATCTGATGTTTGATGATTAGCCCATTTACCCATTTTCGATTGGAAAATTAAAGGGACATTTGCAGATTTGCAGATTTGCAGCTGTTTTACAAAATTATGTGGATATTCTCAATGTTAAAGTGCTTAATATAGCACAGATATTCTATATTAGAAGTGTAAAGAATGCAAGAGGAAGGATTTGGAAAAGCAAGTCATGAATTTCGAAAATAACGCAAAACTTTTGCGCTTAGTGCTGTTGATGCGTATGGAAATCAGAAACCGAATAGGAAGATAGCAACATTGATGGGTTGGGAATTCACCTTACTATCTGAGAAAATTGGCAGAAGGAAAAGCTAAAACACTGGCAATCAATAATGTGGGTAATCAACTCTTTTCTGTGATGTTGGCGGTATTCAAGCCTGGTATGCCTTAGACCTCAGGAAATTATTCGGTATATCCAAAGGAATTAAAAAGTTCTTAGCATTCGCAATGGCCGGTAGAAAAGTATTGTCATCCCGAACAAAGATTCCTCGTTCTACTCGGAATGACAAATAATAATCTTTCAAAAACGAGATGATGCTTGACAGTGCGGGTCTATGCCAGAAGTTCTGCCCAATCTACCTTTGTGAACCACAGATTACCTGCCAGTGCCTGCATCGCTAAAA
>CAYMNM010000179.1:0-3099 GCA_964391795.1 uncultured Anaerolineaceae bacterium
TAATTTGTTCCAAATCGAAGTGGCACGGTTACCGCTCGATTTCCTGACCGAAATGCCTGCCTCTTTCCAGATAACGGAAACGGTTACCACCGATTTATCTCACGTATTAAATGTTCAAATATCTTCAGATTCTAATGCCAATCAGTTGTTAGATTTCTTTATACATCGTGTTCCTGTGTTGTCATTTCATGAGATATTGCCAAGCATGAATGAAATATTTATTCGCACCATTACTTCTCAAAATAATAATAGTTAGCGCATTATGAATAAAATAGGATTGATAATCTCCCGCGAATACTTTACGCGAGTTACGAAAAAATCATTTATTATCATCACTTTGTTGACTCCGATTCTTATGGCCGTTCTGATAATGGTGCCTGTCATAATTGCACTCAATTCCGAAAAAGAAGTAAAAGTTTTCGTGACAGATGAAAATGATTATTTTATCAACAAGTTCGCGGATAGTAAGAAAGTCCATTTTATGTATCCGAACGGCGATGTGGAAATGCTTAAGCAACAATGTATTGCCGGCGAATGTGATGCTGTCTTGCAAATCTTGGGAGGCTCTCAATCAAACCAAGCCAATCTGTACTTTTATGAGGAACCGCCCATGTCGCTGAAAGGGAATATTCAGGAACAAATGGACAAAATTAACTTTGATAAAACTTTGATTGACACTTTCCGCGTTGATTTAAAAAAATATGAACAAATTAAGCTAACTTCCCAAACTTCGATTGCTGCACTTCAAATAGATGAGATGGGGAAAGCGCAAGCAAGTTCGATGGAATTAAACAGAATTATCGGAATTATTTGCGGTATAATGATATGTACGTTCGTTTTTATGTATGCAAGTCAGGTACTGCGAAGTGTCCTTGAAGAAAAAACAAACCGAATTATTGAAGTTATTGTTTCATCAGTTAAACCATTTCAATTCATGATGGGCAAAATCATCGGTGTTGCTTTGGTCGGCATTACCCAATTTGCATTGCAAATCGGAGCCATCTTTACTATTCTCATTGCAGTTCAAGCCTTTATTCCCAGAACTATGCTGCAATCGGAAATGGTTCCGTCGGAGATAGTAAATAATATGTCGGATAATGCTTTCAATGTTAGTGTTGCCCCCAATATACCTCAAACGAACAATATCTTTAATGACATTTCTTCCTTCTACAATTTTCCGTTTAGTACGATGATAATCTGTTTCCTGTTCTATTTCATCTTCGGCTATTTGGTCTATGCGTCCCTATTTGCCGGAATCGGTTCAGCTGTTGACAATGAAACCGACACACAACAGTTTATCCTGCCGGTTACCATTCCGCTCTACTTGCCGCTGATATTGGTTAGTTCCATGGCAAATGCACCGCAAAATGGTATAATATGGTGGCTGTCAATGATCCCGCTGACATCTCCCGTCGCCATGATTTTTCGTATTCCTTCAGGCGTGCCGCTCTGGGAATTAATTATTTCTATGTTTCTTCTGGTCGCTTTCTTTGTTTTTTGCGTATGGGCTTCCGCCAAAATCTATCGCACAGGGATTCTAATGTATGGCAAAAAAATTACGTGGCGCGAACTTTGGAAATGGATAAGATACTAATTTCTTATATCCACCTCGTCTGAGTTTTATTCCCTTTGTCAATCCGGCTTCTTCGGATTGACTTTTTTTTTATATTCCAATTATTTTAAATTAATAATAAATAAAGCATGTAATTTATTTTTTTTATAACTTTGCAAACTTTTTAAAATAATAACCAATTGATATGAGAACTAAGTATATCGACTTAATATCACAGACTTACGAGTTTCCACAAGAGGAATTTAAAGTTGAAGATAATGAACTTTTATTCAATGATGTTCCGATTATGGACATTATCAAGCAGTATGGGACACCACTGAAGATAACTTATTTGCCGAAAATTTCGCAAAATATACAGCGCGCGCGCCGATGGTTTAACGTTGCTATTGCCAAGGCAGATTATCAAGGAGATTACCATTATTGCTATTGTACAAAAAGTTCTCATTTTGAATTTATTCTTTCAGAAGTGCTTAAAAATGATGTACATATAGAAACTTCTTCGGCTTTTGATTTGAACCTTATCGAAGTTTTGGAGGAAAATAAGCAATTTGATAAAGAAAATTTTATCATCTGTAACGGTTTTAAAAAACAACAATATATCGAAAATATATCCATGATGTTGAATAAGGGATTTATTAATACGATTCCGGTGTTGGATAGTATCGCCGAGTTAGACATGTTGGATAAAAATATAGATACCAAATGCAAAATAGGTATCAGAATTGCGGCGGAAGAAGAACCTCGTTTTGAGTTCTATACCTCGCGCTTGGGAATTCGATATAATGATATTATTCAGTTTTATCAAAATAAGATTAAGCAAAATCCAAAGTTTGAACTGAAAATGTTGCACTTTTTTATTAATACCGGGATTAACGACACGGCTTACTATTGGAATGAATTGGCAAAGTGCGCGAATTTGTATTGTGATTTGAAGAAAATTTGTCCCGAATTGGATTCCCTGAATATTGGTGGCGGATTTCCAATTAAAAATGTGCTTTCTTTTGACTACGACTATGAGTATATGGCGGAGGAAATTGTTTCGCAAATTAAGCAGATTTGTGATAGGGAAGGCGTAAAGGAACCGGATATTTTTACCGAATTTGGCTCATATACCGTTGGTGAAGCAAGTGCCGTACTTTTCTCGATTATTCAGCAAAAACGTCAGAACGACAGAGAGTTATGGAATATGATTGATAGTTCGTTTATGACCACTTTGCCGGACACATGGGCGATTAATCAACAATTCATCATTTTAGCAATCAATAATTGGGACAAGGAGTATGAGCGTGTTTTCTTGGGCGGACTGACTTGTGACAGTCACGATTATTACAATTCGGAGGCACACCTGAATGCAGTCTTTTTGCCCAAAATTCAAGCTGCGACGCCAACCGACAGCAATGTTAATGAGGAAGAAGAACCGCAATATATCGGTTTGTTTAATACCGGTGCGTACCAAGAAGCGGTGGGCGGCTATGGCGGCATTCAACACTGCTTAACACCCGCTCCGAAGCACATCATCATTTATA
>CAYMNM010000180.1:0-3091 GCA_964391795.1 uncultured Anaerolineaceae bacterium
TTTTAACAGGGTCAATCAGGGGGTTGGGGGTCTACCAGGCCAGCCTTAACTGCCAGGGCAATCATCTCAAAATTAGATTTAGCTTTGAATTTTTGGCGCAGCCTTGAAAGGTGTGCTGAAACAGTACGCACCTGGATGTGCATGCTCCAGGCAATTTGGGCGATACTGCGCCCCGCGGCCAATAATTGCAGTGATTGCAGTTCTCGTGCTTTCAGTTTGGGAAGGTTGGGGGATTCGTATGGAACCGGGTTGAAAACGAGCACCCTTTTATCCAATTGAATGGCTCTCCAGGCTTGGTCGGCCGATTCTGGGAAGGGCAAAAAGCGCTCCCATGAGCCCTGGTTGATAGCCCGGGCAATGTCATATGCAAGCTCCTTGCTTTCGCGCTGAGAAAATGAACCGTCTGGGTGGAAGATAAATAGTGTGCTCATCAATTGGTCAAAGGTAAAAATAGAATATACGTTCTATTATCCATTAGAAAAAGGATGCAGTCAAGCCAATCCGGATTAACTTGCTGAATTTAACAAAGCCGCAATGGAATCGTGTTGCGCGTTCAAATGGGATGAAAAAGACTTCGTTCGTGCCGCCTGTGCCCACACCCGTCCGCTATGTGGCGAGCAATCTGCCTTTGGCCTTCCCATTGAGGGGAAGGTCCGTGAAACGGGGATGAGGGGTCAGGCTAAGATTCTCCTCGATCGTGCCGCCTGTGCCCACACCCGTCCACTATGTGGCGAGTGCAGGCCGCAAAGCGGATGGGTAGTCTCCAGACCGCGCACAGGCACTTGATACCCGTCCTCTCTGAGGCGGGCACAGACCGTTAGGTCTCAGAATTTATCCGTCATTGCGAGCGAACGCGCCTGCTTGCGGTTAACCTGCGTCAGTACTCGCGCTGCAAAGCAGCATAGAGCATACTCGCGGCACGAAGTGCCATAGTGTATGCCAAGTCCGCAGGGCGAGGGCGAGCAATCTGCCTTTGGCCTTCCCATTGAGGGGAAGGTCCGTGAAACGGGGATGAGGGGTCAGGCTAAGATTCTCCTCGATCGTGCCGCCTGTGCCCACCGCCTGTGCCCGCCATAAAATGGACGAGTATGAAACGGATGGGTAGTCTCCAGACCGAGCACAAGCAGTTGACCTATGGTCTCCATTGGTTTCACCTGAGCACACGCAGTGGAAGGGTCTGAGGGCACTAGTGCGATCAGAGAGAAACAACCAAGTCAAGGCGGCTTGCGTGACGAATTTAAAGTTTTATGGGTCCGTCAGAGGCAGCTGAGGCTTCTGGCACCAGCCTGGCAGCCTGCTTTTTCCAGGACCTGCCGATGTAGAGAAATACGAGCATCGCCAGGCCAGCCATCAGCGAAGCACCAAAATATGGCGCTTGTGGGTTAAACGTATCTGCCAAAAATCCGGCACCCAATGGCCCGGTGGCCAGGGCAACATACCATGTGAGGTTGAAAACACTCAGATACTGCCCGCGTTTGGTTGCGGGGGCAATATTTGACACATAGGTCGTGGCCGTGGGAGCACTGATCATTTCGCCCACAGTCATAATCGCCATGGCAAGAATGAAGCCGTAAATGCTGTGCACCAGGCCATAAATCGAGAGGGCAACCGCGTAAACCGCGGCCCCCAGGGTGAGCATCTTGATTTCAGCATGCCGGCGGGTAATGCTGGTAACCAATAATTGAAAAAAGACAATCATCAGGCCGTTTGTCATGGCCACCCATCCGTAGGATGACTGAGCGAAACCCATGGTAATGGTCATGTATGTGGCCAGTAGCACCCACACCGAACGGGCCGCGATTTCTTGAAAGGTGTAAGCTGTGAGAACCTGCGAAAAGCGCTTGTCTTTGAATGAATCCACATAATCTTTGAACTGCGCCTTAAGTGAAAAATTGGATGAGCGGTTATCCGCAGGCAATGACTCGGGGATGAGGAAGATGGCCATCAAACAGAAGAGACCCAGGGTAACTGACGCGGCAATCAAGCCGTAATTGTAGGAAACCGCCAACAATCTCCCGCCAATTGCCGGGCCGATGGCAAAACCCAGATTGCCCGCCGTGCGGTAGTACGCAAAAGCTTGGTGTCGCTGTTCTGCATCAAACCAATCCGTGATGATGGCAGACGATGCAATGCGGTAGAGGGGTCCAAAGAATCCGGTCAGGCCCATGACAATGGCAAAGCGCAGGTAAGTATTCGCGCCAATGTAGCCAAGATATCCCAGGGATGTGCCCAGCAAGCCAATCACCAGGATCCATTTGCGCCCTCGCAGGTCAAGTTGCGGTCCGGCGATAACCGAGCCAATGAATGCCGCAATCGAATTTATGGTCATCAGCGAAGTGACAACGACCATGGGCAAGTTGAGCTGGGTTTTTGCATAGGTCATCAAAAATGGCCAGATCATGCTGGTGCCAACAGTCGAAATGACCAGGCCGGCCATTAGCAGCCAGAATTGCATGGATTTGCCCTTGGATGGGCTTGAAGTCTTGCTGATTGTCATGGAAATTACCTGAGAGCTAATTGTAAAGGCAAGTAAGGGAAAATCAGTAAATTAAGCTCAATGCGAGGTAGATCTGGCTGCGTTTTCAGGGGGCACTAAGTGGGAAAGGAGCTTCGCAATTGAAACCCAGGGGTGCCAGCGGAGTCTCAAATTGGAAAATTTCAAAATACAGGGTTATCGGTTCTGCCAGGCCAGGGTAGGTGATCGTGTAAGCGTCCACAATTTCACGTTGGGCATTGTAGAGCGGGTTCAGGCGAGTATAAAAAACCTCTTCATAAGCAGGTCCGCGCAGCGTGTTGAGATAGAGCTCTATGCGCTCAATGCCGTCCACAATATTGGTGTTTCCCACGCGGATGGGCTTATCGGGTGTAAGCCCGTAGCTGGGCTCGACAGAAATCTGGCAGGTGGCCGCCTGCAATTGGTCCAGAAAGCGCAGGCTGTCAAGTAGCTTCGCGTAGGCATATTGTCCGCTTGCCTGCCACAGGGCTTCCGCCTCTGTGCCATGGTTTAAGGCAATCAGGCTAAAACAGCGCGTATTTGGGAAGAAAGTGGCCAATTTTCCCGTCACCGCCTGTTCTTCAAGTTGGCCGCTAA
>CAYMNM010000181.1:0-3088 GCA_964391795.1 uncultured Anaerolineaceae bacterium
AATGGTGTCACAACATTAATTAATTGGAAAAATTACCAATTAATTTGGGGTAGCTTGTTCTACAAATTTACTTATCCTCGTACAACGCAATACCCTGGATGAGGTTCTTCTGCAAGAGCAGCAGCAGGATCAACGGCGGCAATGCAGCAATCACCACCCCGCTCATCACCAAGTGCCACTCCACTGCCGCATCCGTTGCCACCAGCTGCTTCAAGCCAATCTGGATCATTCGCGTCTCCGGCGAGTTAGCGATCACCAGCGGCCACAAGTACTGGTTCCACATGAAAATGAACTCAATCAGGAACAGCGCGGCGATATTGGTGCGCGAAAGCGGAAGCACCACGTATGCCAGAAACTGCAGCGGACTGGCTCCATCCATGCGCGCTGCGTCTGCCAGAGTTGGTGGGATGGTCTGGTACAGTTGACGGAAGAGCAGGATGCCTGTTGCGCTGGCGAAGAAGGGGATGGTCAGCGATTTGAAATCGTTCACCCAGCCCAGGTTATCCAGCAGCTGAAAAGTTGGCACTAGGCGCACTTCCAGCGGTAGCATGTGCGTCACCAGGATCAGGATAAAGATCAGCGTCTTGCCTTTGAAGTCAAAGTACACAAAAGCAAACGCCCCTATGATCGACAGGATGATCTTGCCGGTGGCCACCACCAGCGCTACCGAGATCGTATTCAACAGCAACTGGTCCATCTTTACCTGCGACCAAACCTGGCGGGCGTTCTCCAGGAAAGCGGTGCCCGGAAAGAGCTGCAAACGGTAGTATTCGGCAGGCGTCTGCGTGCTAAGCAGGATGGCGTAGATCATCGGGAACATGATGAACAGCACCACCACAATCATCACCAGGTGCGAGAGTAGCGGCTTGAGCACCCGATTTCGCAGGTAGGCACCCCTGTTTCTTGAGGATGACCGGGTTGGAATGTGAACCTGTTTATTGGAAAGGTTGGTAGCTGGGTTCATTGGTAATGCACCTTTTCCCCGGCGTAGCGGAATTGTAGGATGGTCAGCGAGGCGACCATGATCAACAGCAGGATGGATTGGGCGGAAGCATAGCCCACGTTCATGGCGATGAAACCATCTTTGTAAAGGTTGAATACCAGCAGATTGGTGGCCTGGCCCGGCCCACCGCCTGTGGTAATATGCACCAGTCCGAAGACTTCGAAGAAGGCGTACAAAGTGTTCATCACGAACAGGAAAAAGGTGGTCGGCGAGAGCAAGGGAAAGGTCACTTTCCAGAATTTGGTCCATGCTCCGGCACCATCCAGTGAGGCTGCCTCTAGTAGCTCGGTGGGCAAACCCTGCAAGCCCGCCAAGAAGAAGACGATGTTATAGCCGAACATCTTCCACATCGCTGCCAGCGCCAGAAACAACAGTGCTGAAGTCGCGTTGGTTAAATAGTTGAAATCGATGCCGGTAAAACGCTTGAGCAACACCGCTCCCAGCCCAAAATTGGGGTTCATCATCAAGCCCCACACCAGGCCGGCAATGGCTGGCGAGAGCGCATACGGCCAGATCATCAAGGCACGATACACCGCAAAGCCGCGCAAGCGCTGGTTGGCGATTACCGCCGAGACCAGGCTGGCGCTCAACCCACCCAACACCACGATCCCGGCAAAGCGTACGCTAACCAGAAGTGAATTCAGATAATCTTTGCTGCTCAGCAGGCGTTTAAAATTTTCCAGACCGACAAAAATCTTGCGGTCGCCGAGCGGGCTAACTCGGAACACACTCGAGTACAAGCTTTGGGCGCTGGGATAAAGAAAAAAGATGATGACAATTACAACCATTGGCGCCAGCAGCAGGTACGGCAATATTCGGTTGGGAAAGCGGGTTTGGACCATCGATTACTCCGTCGATTAATTCAGACCTTGAAGGGGTTATTGTTACATGAGCCTGTGTACAAGCCTCTAACAGATAGTTTCCTAGTCCACAGGACTTCTTTGATAACCTTCAGGCTTAATAGCATGATACCTGTGAACCAACTCTCTCACCGGGTAGCGGCGCAGCGTATACCTCGCCGCTACCTCGGTAAAGAGAAGCAAACTCGTTACGGTAACAACGAGATGTAATCCGCCAGCACTTGGTTGGTGTCGGCAGTGGCCTTGTCCAGGGCTACCTTCGGATCAACCCCATTGACAACCACATCTTCGATCGCCGCGCCCACAACATCGCGGATGGTAACAAAGTCGCCCAGAATCACACCATTAGAGGCCGGGGTGTCTGCCCCGCCCAGAATCTGGTTGAACGCCGTGGCATGGTTAGGTTCTTCTTCGAACCAACCTTCAGACTTGAGCTGCTCATAGGCGCTGACGCTGGTGGGGAAATAGCCTGTGCCCTTGTGCCAGGTCATAGCTTCTTCAGTCGAGAAGGTAAACTTAAAGAACTCCCAGGCTGCGGCTTGCTGTTCGGGCGTAGCGCTGTCGAAGACCCACAAGCAAGCACCGCCAATTACGCTGTTGCCCTGGGGATATTCATCGCTTAAGCGCGGCAGGAATGCGGTTCCCACCTCGAAGGTGGCGCTCTTCAGGATACCACCCAAGCTGGAAGTAGACTGCACCAGGAAGGGGAACTGCCCGGCCAGGAAGGGATCATTGGCAGCATACTCACGCCCGCCATAGACCAGCACACCATCCTTGGCTAACTCCTGCCATTTGGTCATCATCTTCACGCCAAATTCGGAGTTCAGATATACTTCACTGGCGATGGCACTGCGCCCGTTGTCATTATTGGCCAATAACTGGTCGTGATAGGCGAACATCTGCTCGAAGATCCACGCCGGCCAACCCATGGACAGGCCGCCTGTTGCCAGACCAGCTTCCATGATGGCCTTGGACATGCTTTCAATGTCATCCCAGGTGGTGGGCGCTACATTGGGGTCCAGCCCAGCGGCGGTGAACATATCCTTGTTGTAATAGATCATGGCGGTGGAGCTGTTGAAAGGCATACAAGACAGGTTGTTTTCCAGGGTGTAGTACTTGCGGATGGGGGTCACCACCTCTTCCCAGTTCACATCGCCTTTGTTCAGGGTGTACACCGGTACAATTGCGCCAGAATCGTACATGGTGCGCGTGCCTACTTCGTAAG
>CAYMNM010000182.1:0-3081 GCA_964391795.1 uncultured Anaerolineaceae bacterium
TGGAGGCCAATGCCGAGCACGCAGAATGGCAGGCCGGCGTGGAGACTGTGAAGCATAAAAGTTTCAAGGATCTCGACACTCGTGGGCAAGCAGGTAGTGGAGGCACGCGTGCTTAAGCACAGCAATTTCGGATGCCCTTTATGCGGGTCTGCTAATCACTCGCTTTTTGAAGAACTTAAGTCCTTCGGGCTGACCGTGCGTTACTACGAGTGTAAAACATGCGGCCTGGTCTTCCAAAACCCGGCTGAAAGCCAGGCAGGGGACCCTGAATTTTACGAGCAAGCCTATCGCCAGGTTTATCAGCAAAGTGAGCAGCCCACCCCCAAGGACTTGCGCCAGCAAGGCCTGCGCGCAGAAAACGCCAGCCAATTTCTAAAAGAAAGCGGCATCAGCAAACTTGGACGCACCTTGGATATCGGAGCGTCTTCAGGCTTATTTCTGGAAACTCTGCGGCAAAATTTGGGGGCAGAAGTTTCAGGGGTTGAACTGGGTAGGGCTTACCGTGAGGTTGCTGCGAGTAAGGGTATTGCCATGTTCGAAAGCCTGGCAACTCTCGAAGCCAGTCAGCCGCAAAAATTTGACCTCGTCAGCCTGATGCATGTTTTGGAGCATTTGAACGACCCGGTTGAGCGGCTGATTGAAATCCGGGAAAAATTGCTTGACGACAGCGGTTACTTGTTGGTGGAAGTGCCCAACCTGTATGCCCACGATTCTTTTGAACTGGCCCATCTGACCTGCTTTAGCCCACATACGCTCAAACAAAGCCTGGCCAAAGCCGGCTACAAGATTGTGCGCTTCCATGCCCACGGCTTGCCGCGTTCGCGAACGCTCAAACTCTTCTTAACTGTCCTTGCCAAACCATTGCGCGAAGGGACTCCAAGTTTAACAGTGAAGCCGGAACAATTTGTGCACATTAAACGACAGATGGGCATGCTCTGGAGAAAACTCCTGAGTAAAATCATGCCCAGCTTGAGTTGGCTGCCGTTGGAGGACGCGTGAATTCTGACCCACTACTGACCCTGTTTACCGCCCCAAAACCGTTTGAAGATGCGCATATTTCACTGATTCAGGAAAATGCCATCAAAAGTTGGCAAAAATTGGGCGAGCGGGTGCAGATTGTGGTCATTGGCGATGAAACGGGCTTGGCAGAAGCTTGTGAGCGCCTGGGCGTGCTGCACCTGCCAGGGGTGGCACGCAGTGTATTTGGCACACCGTTGGTGTCTTCGATTTTCAGTCTGGCAAGAGGGGTCAACAGCAGCCCGTTTTTAACCTATCTGAACGCCGACATCATTCTTTTTCCAGACTTTTTGGATCACATTATCAAAGTTAGCCGGTTGGCTGACAAGTTTCTGATGGTTGGTCAACGTTACGACCTGGCCCTGACCGAACCTATCGATTTTGCGGAGGGTTGGGAAGAAAAACTGCGGGAAAAGATGAAGAAAGAAGGCAAGCTGCACAAGAAGACGGGCAGTGATTATTTTGCCTACCCCAGGAATACTTTTGACCAGATTCCGGAGTTCGCGGTTGGCAGGGCGGGTTGGGATAACTGGATGATCTACCGGGCGCGCCGTATGCATTGGACGCTGGTGGATGCCAGCCCCAGCGTGGAAATTATCCATCAAGACCACGATTACGCCCATTTGCCAGGCGGGCAAAGGCATTACCGCCTTCCTGAAAGCGGTGAAAATATCATTTTAGCGGGCGGTCGGCGCACAATTTTTGACCTGCACGATGCCACGCACTTGCTGATCGATGGGCAGCTGGTTCCCCAGGAATCCTCCTGGACGCGCTTCTGGCGTGAACTGGAAATTGCGCCCCTGGTGGAACGCGGCAATTACAAGCTTACCCAGTTCCTTTTTGTGCTTTTGCACCCGGTGAGGGCCTGGAAAGAACGCAAGCGAGAAAAAGAAATGAAAGCCAAGATGATGGCTTCGCGCCAGGGAGGGCACTAATGCCCAGAATCGGCACTAACCCTTCCCGGGGAAAAAAGTTGGAGTTTGACCGACCAAGGGTAACTGTGGCTGTGCTGGTTTATGAACCGCACGAAGCTGGTTACTTTCAGCACCGCATGGCTGTCACCAAACTGACCCTCGAAAGCATCATTGCCAACACGTCCCGGCCATACGAACTCTTGGTATTCGATAACGGTTCCTGCCCGGAAATGGTAAGCGAGTTACAGGCCATGCAAGCGGCCGGGCAGATAGACACGCTTGTCTTCAGCCGGCAGAATCTTGGTAAGCTGAACGCTCTTTGGCGCATTGCCCAGGTGGCCCAGGGAGAGGTTATTGCATATTCCGATGACGATGTTTACCATCAAAAAGGTTGGCTGGATGAACATCTGCGGGTACTGGATGGCTATCCAAATGTTGGAGCAGTAACCGGTTTCTATATCAAGCAACGCGTTGGCATGTCTTCTGAGAAGACCCTGGAATGGGTGAAGGCATATGAAGAGACAAACCCCCAATTGGTAGAACGCGGCAATTTGATACTGCCTAAATGGGAGGAAGAATACAAAATTAACTCCGGGCGCGACGACGCCCGTTACCAAAGTGAAATTGATGGTCTTGAGGATGTTGTGGTTTCACGTAATGGCGTAAAGGCTTTTGTCTCCGCCCACCATTTTGAAGTGATGTTACCCAAAAAAGTGATGACTGAGATCCTTAGCGAAATGCTAGCGGATGGTTGGTCGGACCAGTTAATGGGGCGCATGGTGGAGTTTGATGACCGCATGGATGCCAAAGGCTACCTGCGACTGACCACATATCCGCAGACGATGCGCTTACTTGGCAATGTCATTGACGCCGAAATGGCTGCACTTGCCAAATCAGATGGCATTGAGACGGCTTCCCCCTCTGAAAATTCTCAACCGAAAGGGCTGGTTGGCAGGTTGGCACGGCACCCCAAGGCGCGCAATCTGCTTCAAGCGATGATCAACCGGCTTTATGGCCTTATGCACCAGGAGGGCAGATGAAGTTCCTGATTTGTGGTTTGGGATCCATTGGCAGAAGGCACTTGCGCAATCTGAGGCAATTGGACGAGCAGGATATCCTCCTTTATCGGACACATTTGTCCACGCTGCCT
>CAYMNM010000183.1:0-3059 GCA_964391795.1 uncultured Anaerolineaceae bacterium
ACTTTGGCCTCGTCAAAGCTGCCGGCAATCAAACCCACATCACCTCCGGGCAGGTATGGGTCGCTGGCCTGGGCAACCTGGTTATTGTTTACGAAAAGGGTTAGGGTTTGGGCTCCGCAAACAGCGGTTAAATGATTGCCTTTTTCTTTGATGTTAGGGTTCCTCAACTCTGAGTAAAGCGTAGTTCGTTCGCCGTTGAGGCGTTTAAAAATCTCCACCCAGCCATCCGGTCCAACGGTCAGAGCAAAGTAGTTATTTGGGTCAACATAACCACAAATGACCCCGTAATCGCTGCGGGTTGGTCCTTTGCCATATTTCACATCCACATCAATTTTGATGCCATCCGGGAACCACTTACCAGGGTTGGCCCAAATTTCCTGGTTTGGCGTGGCAACAAAGATACGATACTGGCCATCGGCGTAATCTGTGGTGCTTTCATGGCTGGTATTGCGGTCCCAGCCACTAAGTTCATCTGAAAAATCCTCATGCAGCAAAGAGCCGTCATTTGGTGTTGGCCTTGGCGTGTGAGGAACAGGAGTGGAGGTACGTACCGGTGTAGAGGTAAAGGCTTCTGCTGCAATGGTTTTAGTGACATCTGGAATGATTGAAATAGGAGTGGAAGCAGAAAGCGTGGCCGTTTTAGTGAAAAATGGATTGGACGTAGGTGCACCAGGTTCAACCTGTCGGGCAGGGTCCGGGGTGTAGGTGGCAGGCTGTTTGATTGTAGGTGCCAAAGCACAACCTGTAAGCGTAAGACAAACAATAAATAAGAAGGGGCGCGTCAGCTTCAAAGTCTCTCCAGAGGGTTCCACTGGAACCACTCTAAAAATGATACCCGAATATCTGAGATTGTGACAAAACTCCAACAGCCCCATTCTCTGATTTACTCGTTGAAAGGTGAACGGGCATTGTATTAATTGGCTGTTTTAAGGTATCCTTAGCAATTGATTAATCCGCGATGGGAGGCACTTATGATTAAAGACTTACTTGACTCAGCTGTGGACCGCATGGATGCAGCCCTTGATAACCTGAGTTCAGACCTGACAGCCATTCGCACCGGTAGGGCTAGCCCCGCCCTGATTGAAAAATTACAGGTGGAATACTACGGTTCTAACTTGCCATTGATCCAATTGGCAAATATCAGCGTACCTGAAGCCCGGCAGCTGCTCATCAAACCTTTTGATGCCTCATCGTTGAAAGCTATTGAGCGTGCCATTCAGGCCTCAGAGTTAGGCTTGACACCTAACAATGATGGTAAGCAGATTCGGTTGAACTTGCCCCCCCTCACTGAAGAACGCCGCCGTGATTTGGTTAAGTTGGTAAACGCCCGCCTAGAAGAGTGCAAAGTGGCCATGCGCAACATCCGCCGCGACATACTCAAAGATATGCGCGATTTTGAAAAAGAAAAACTCATCTCAGAGGATGAGTTAAAAGTTGGCGAAGAAAAGCTGCAAAAAATTGTCGACGAGAAAATTGAAGAGACTGATCAGATCGGCCTCCGAAAAGACAAAGAAATCATGGAAGTCTGATGACAAAATCTGAGATAACCAACAAGATCCCCAGACATTTGGGGATCATTTTGGATGGGAACGGCCGCTGGGCAAAAGCTCGTGGCCTCGAACGCATGGATGGTCATCGTGAAGGCTTTATGCTGCTTAAGCCGGTTATCCTTGCCTGCCGGGCAAGGGGTATTCAGCATCTAACCTTTTATGCCTTTTCCACAGAAAACTGGAATCGGCCTCAGCCGGAAGTAGACGGCCTCATGCAAATGATGGCCTTTTTCTTTGATAACGAAGTAGCTGAATTGCACGCTGAGAACATCCGTTTGCTGCATGCCGGCAAACTGGACGAAAAAGTACCTGAGATTCTCAAAGTCAAAATGCGCGATGCGCTCGAGCTGACCAAAGATAATAACAGTATGACTGTGATCCTCGGCTTTAACTACGGTGGGCGCGATGAGATTGTGCGCGCAGTTCGCAAACTGATGTCCGCCGGAGTCAAGCCAGAGGACCTTTCAGAGTCTACCATCACAGCCTTTATGGACAACCCCGACGTGCCCGACCCTGACCTGATCTTGCGCACATCCGGTGAGCAGCGCACCAGCAATTTCCTCACCTGGGAAGCAGCCTATTCCGAATGGGCATTCCCCAAGACCCTCTGGCCAGACTTCACCGAAGCCGTGCTGGACGAAGTTCTGGCTGATTATGCCAACCGTGATCGTCGCTTTGGAGGCGTAACAGCTAAATAATGCTCAAAGAAAGAGTGCTTTCCGCCGCGGTATTCGTGCCGCTGATTTTACTCTTTGCCTTTCTAGGGAGCCTCTTCTCTGATATTTTCTTTTTGGCCTGCCTCTTAATCGGCGCTTATGAGCTGTGTCGGTTATTAAAGAGCATGGGTTATTTTGTTTACCCACCCTTGATCATTGGTGGCGTTGCCGTGTTGATGCTCATGCGCATCTTATTTTCCAACTTCGAATACTCAGATCTTGTTGTGGTCTGCTTGATTGTCGCTTCTGCCATCCTCAGCCTGGTGCGTTATGAACGCGGAGATATCCAGGCCTCCTTAACCTTCGCCCTGCACATTGGCTCAACGCTTTACCTGGGATGGTTGGGCGGCTATTTTGTGTCTTTGGCTCATCTTTCAGGGGGTAAATGGTGGCTAATGATTACCATGATTATTATTTGGTTTGCCGATATGGGCGGGTACTTCATTGGCAAGCGCTTCGGCCGTCACAAAATCACCCCACGTCTCAGCCCGAATAAAAGCTGGGAAGGTTACCTGGGTGGAATTGTTTTCGGGGTTTTTATCGCCATAGTCTTAAGCCTGCTCTTGAATGCCCTGGGTTGGTTCACCGGGTTGACCTTAATTCTGGCCATCCTTTTGGCAATCCTGATCAGCGCCATCACTATCTTTGGCGATGTTTTCATCAGTATGCTCAAACGCGTGGCTGGCCTCAAAGATAGTGGTCGCATGATTCCAGGGCACGGGGGTATTTTAGACCGTTTTGACACTTGGATTTGGGCGGTAACCATCGCGTTCTATTTCGTGAAGTTGGTCCA
>CAYMNM010000184.1:0-3033 GCA_964391795.1 uncultured Anaerolineaceae bacterium
TGAAAGAGAATTTGGCAATGATCAACCCCAAGTTCCAGGTTGAAGTCCAGGAACTGCCCTGGCCATCCTACCTTGCCAATCAACGTGCTGGCCGCATTCCGATCCTGACCGGCGGTTGGCTTGAGGATATCCATGACCCAAGCAACTGGTTCCAGCCCTACACTGTGGGTACTTATGGCGATCGCCAATCCATGCCCGATGAGATCAGAGACCAATTTGCCACCCTGCTTGCGGATGGTATTGCCGAAACCGACCCAGAAGCTCGCGGACTGCTTTACCAGGAAGCTCAGCAGCTTTACTATGACAATGCTGTCGGTCTGCCTGTAGCAATTGCTACCACCCACAACTACGAACACAGGTGGGTGCAAGGTCGTGTTTTGAACCCGATCTATTCTGGTGTTGTAGCAGCCCCCATCTATAAAGCAGAAGGTGCTCCCAATCCTGAAACTTTAACCGTTGCCAATCTTGGCGATGCCCTGACCATGGATCCTTTGGCCTCCTACGACACCGCTTCTGGTGAGGCGGTACAAAATATGTATGAGACCCTGGTATTCTATGATGGTGTAGCAGTCGATAAATTTGTACCAATGCTAGCCGAATCTTACGAAATGTCGGAAGATGGCACTACTTATACCTTCAAGATTCGCGAAGGTGTGAAATTCCACGAAGGTCAGGAACTGAAACCCTCTGATGTAAAGTACAGCTTCATGCGCCTCATGCTCAATGGCGGCGGTGCAACAGCTGCGTTGCTCGTTGATGAACCCTTCTTTGGCGTCGGAATGTTGGATCCAACCCTCATGATTGATCCCGAAGGTAACCTCTGGGATAACCGCGAAGATTTGCTCAAGGTTGAACCCGACCAATTGAAAGTCCCCTGCGAATATCTCGACCAGGCTATTACAGTTGACGAAGCCGCTGGCACTGTCACCATGAAACTTGCCCAACCCTGGGCTCCATTCATCCCGACTATTGCTAATGGTTGGGGTTCGATTTTGAGCCAGGAATGGGTTGTTGCCAATGGTGGTTGGGGTGGTTCTTGCGAGGATTGGGCGAATTACTACTCTATCCCCGATTCCGAATCTCCCTTTACATCCATTGCCAACGGTACTGGCCCCTTCAAGTTGTCCTACTGGAAACAGGGCGAAGAAATTGCCCTCACCCGCAATGACGACTATTGGGGAGAAAAACCCGTCATTAAAGACTTCCTGATCAAGAACGTAGCCGAATTTGGCACTCGCTTGTCGATGCTCGAAGCTGGTGATGCGGATATCATCGCGGTACCCGTTGAAATGCGTACCCAGGTCGACCCAATGGTCGGCGAAATGGTGGTCTATGACGCGGGAACCACGCTCTATGGCGAACCCCAGCCCGTTTGCAGCGTCGACACTGACTTGCTCGGTGCGGAACGCTTCGAACTCTGCGACACACCCAGCGACCAGCCATTGCGTCTTTACTTCGGACGCCCTGCCCTCACGATGGATGTGATCCTCTGGAACTTTAGTATCAAGTAAATTTGCTATGCTTCAGCGGGAGCCGTAAGGCTCCCGCTGAAACCAATTTTGATTTGCTGAAGTGGACAACACTCTTGTCCATTTCAGCAAGGCAAAAAGAAAAAAGGGAAGCTTATGACCAATTACATCATTCGCCGTTTACTCCAGATCCCGTTATTGTTGGTTGGGGTCACGATCATCATTTTTGGCATGCTTGGATTGCTGACCCCCATAGAACGTTCAGCTCTCTACATACGTGATGTACCAAAAAACGAGAACCAGGTGCGGGCTGTCATCCGCCAGTATGCACTTGACAAACCACTTCCAGTACAATACTGGCGCTGGTTGGTTGGAACTGTAGATCCGGTCAACGGAACACGGCATGGGGGGATCCTTTTTGGCGATTTTGGTTATTCACGTACTGCTTCACAACCTGTTATTAAATTAATCAGGGAACGCTTTCCCAACACTCTTGACCTGGCACTTTGGACTATGTACCCCATGTTGGCTGTAGGCATCTGGATGGGTGTAAAGGCGGCTGTGCATCAGAATAAATGGCCTGATCAGGGCGCCCGCATGTTCAGTATTGTTGGTACCTCGTTTCCAACTTTTGTTTTTGGTTTGCTCATGTTAATTTTCTTGTATGCCAAGCTGCATTGGTTCCTACCGGGAAAGATGTCGGACTGGGTTACAAAATTAGTGTATTCTGGAGAGCTAAAACAATACACCCATTTATTGAGTATCGATGCACTGCTGAATGGCCGTCTTGATGTATTCTGGGATGCCATGCGCCACATGATTATGCCTATCATAACCCTGTCTTACATCAACTGGGCTACCTTCGTGCGTGTCATGCGTTCTTCCATGTTGGAAACCTTGCGTCAGGATTATGTGGTGACTGCTCGGGCAAAAGGTTTGAAAGAAGGCGTGGTTGTAAACCAACATGCAAGACCAAACGCCATGTTGCCAATTGTGACCATGGCTGGCATGAGTATTGTTGGTTTACTGGGTGGTGTCATTATTACTGAGACGGTTTTCAATTATCCAGGAATCGGGAAGGCAACCGCTGACGCTGCCAGCCAACTGGACGTTGTTACTAGCGTTGGGATGGCCATCTTTACGGGTTTCATTCTCATACTCAGCAACCTGGTTGTTGACATACTGTACGCGTTCATCGATCCCCGCGTGCGTTTATCTTAAGGATATCGAACATGAATGATTTTGATAACATAGATCCTTTCAATCCACTTGAAGATCCAAATGCGCCAACAGATGATCTGGAATCCAAAGAACCAAGGGCAGAAGGAGTGAAAGGTCGCCTGGCTGAGTCGATAGAACACTACGTCCAACCTGAAGTCACGGAATCGGTAGTAGAGCGCATTCAATCCGAACTACCCAAACCTTCGGGTGAAGAAATCGAACCCAGCGGCGATAACTTGATTTTGGCGGAAGCCCACTCCGATCGCAAGATCAGCCGCATGGAGCGCTGGATGGGCCCGGAAAACTATCGCATTATGAAAGGTCTCAGTAAAACCTGGGCTTC
>CAYMNM010000185.1:0-2987 GCA_964391795.1 uncultured Anaerolineaceae bacterium
ATCCCAGGTTATCGTTCTATCCATCCAAGGTTCTTGACAAAGTCATAGCATTCAGGATGACGAATCAAAAGAAGCGGAAGGCTTTTCAGTCTTCCCTACCAAAAAAGTGCCGCAAAGAGCGGCACTTTTTGTTTACACACGCAAATCACTTAATAATTGGACCTACTGTGCACGCAGTTCTTTACCAACTTTTTGGAATGTATCCAGAGCTTCTTCAAGGTCCTGCTGGCTATGGGAGGCTGAGAGCATCACGCGGATTCTGGCTTTTCCCATGGGTACGGTGGGGTAACCCAGCGCCATGGCAAAGATGCCGTGCTCAAAGAGCTTTCGGCTGAATTCGCGCGCCAGGGCGACATCCCCCAGCATAACCGGAGTTATGGGAGTTTGGGTTTCGCCGGTATCAAAGCCTAATTTGCGCATTTCTTCCTGGAAGAAGCGGGCGTTTTTCCATAATCTGTCCACAAGTTCGGTTGAACCTTCCAAAATATCAACGGCCGCCAGGCACGCAGCGGTATCCGGCACAGTAACAGCCGAAGAGAAGAGGAAGGGCCGGCCGCGTTGGTGCAGCCATTCCACAATTTTCGCGTTTCCAGCTACTACCCCACCCATCACGCCAAAGGCTTTGCTAAAGGTGCCTACTTCCACATCTACCCGGCCGTGTAAGCCGAAATGATCCACGATGCCGCGGCCGCCCTTGCCTAAAACACCTTCGCCGTGGGCGTCATCGACCATGGTCATGATGCCATAACCCTCGCAAATTTCAACCAGCTTATCCAGGGGGGCGATATCGCCATCCATGGAGAAAACGCCATCGGTAATCATGAGCGCCCTGCGATAAGGTGGGGCATTTTTGATGGCTTCTTCCAGAGCTTCAGGTTTGGCATGCGCGAAGCGGATGATTTTTGCACCTGAAAGGCGAGAGCCATCTATGATGGAAGCATGGTTTAACTCATCCGAGAAAATCACATCTTCCTTACTGACTAAAGCTGGTATGGCAGCCCCATTGGCAACAAAACCGGATTGCCAGGTGATGGCGGCTTCCACGTGCTTAAACTCGGCCATGCGCTTTTCCAACTCAACATGCAAGCTCATTGTGCCGGCAATAGAGCGCACGGCGCCTGGGCCGATACCGTATTTATCCATAGCTACCTTGGCAGCATTTACTAATGCCGGGTGGTTAGCCAGGCCAAGATAGTTATTTGAACAGAAATTGAGGACTTTCTTTCCATCCACCAATAGGTGCGCTCCCTGGGCTGAATCCAGGGTGCGAATGTGGTTATATAAACCAGTTTCTTTGAGTGTTTTCAGTTCTTCATCAAGCCAGGCAAGTCGGTCGGTCATTGCTTCCTCTTTCAAATAAAGGTGAGTTTCTGCGGTGATTATAACGCTAGGAAGCGGGGGAGCGCCTGGTTTGCATCCATTTACAGGTTTCTAATAGATAATAATTCTTCAGGTTTTTTGGTGGTATTTTTGGAACTGAAATTTTGCTCATAGAAAAAAGTAATACCGGCAAAGCTTTCCACTTTTGGGGTTATTGTGATTTAATATCCTATATCCAAATAGATACTCAGAAACAGAAGAGAGGCCGTTATGCGCAAGAGTTTAATGTCCCTGATCCTCATTTTCGTAGTCCTAAGTTTAGTATCCACCGCTTGCGGACCACAACTGGCAGTTCCAGTTCCAACGGCAACCAATCAACTGGCAACCGTAGCCCCATCTGTCACGCTTGCACCTACTGAGACATCTGCCCCTACCGCGACCACAATGCCTACTGAAACGCCTGCACCTACAGAAACTCCTGTACCAACAGCAACAGATACGCAGGTACCTCCACCTTTCACCCCTCAGCCGACAAAGGCCGTTTATAGCTATAGTGAGGATTTCTCTGATATGTTTTCAGGCTGGCCGTTGGAGGTAAATGACGACAGCACCTACGGTTATATCGATGGGGCTTATGCCATAGTCATCAACACAGCGGAATACATCATGGAGGTTGTTCCCGATAACTACCTGGGTTCTGGAGATGCTTTCATTGAGGTTGATGCCTGGAAAGATGCTGGGTCAGATGCCGGTGACTTTGGGATTATCTGCGGCTTTCAGGATTATTCAAACTATACCGCCATGGGAATCAGCACAGACGGGTCTGTCAGTGTCTTCCAGAGGGTAAATGATGAAGAAACTGAACTGTTCTACCGACAACGCGCATTCACCCCTGCTGACAGGTATCACTTGGTTGCCAACTGTCAGAACGGCTACTTTTCTCTTGAGGTCAACGGCAAAACAGCTATCGATTTGGAGGATTCGCTGCTGACCAGTGATGGACGGGTTGGCATTTTTGGCGGAGCTTTTGAAGAGGGTCCGTTCATCTATTATTTTGATAATTTCAAAACTGAACAAGCAGATAAGCTTACCTATGATCCCTTCACCGATATTCCTAACGCCGTAGAAATGGACCTCGGAACTGTGGTCTTTTCGGATGACTTCTCGAACAAAAATGGTGATTGGTACGAATATTCAGGAGAAAACGCTGGATCTGCCTATGTAGATGGTTCTTATAGAATTTCTGTCAATACCCCCATGTACGCGCAATGGAACATGCCCCGGGCATTTGAAGGCATAGGCGATGCAGTAGTCGAGGTGGATGCCCGCCTGTTGAGTGGCCCTGATCGGGGAGATTTTGGCATCCTTTGTGGTTATAAAGATAATGATAATTTCCATGTTTTGGCAATTGCCAATGATGGCTACGCGGAGATCGTTCGCTGGGTGGATGGAAACGATGATATTTTTGCTTCCGTGGAAGATGCCTTTACGCCGGCTGAGGAGTATCACCTGGTTGCCAGCTGCGTGGAAGGTAATCTCAGCCTGAGCGTGAATGGAACTGAAGTAATTTCAGCCACGTCGGAATATCTGGAAGATGCAGGGAGTGTGGGCTTATACGGTGGTGCCTTCGACGAAGGCTTTGAAGTCTATGCTTTTGATAATTTTGT
>CAYMNM010000186.1:0-2982 GCA_964391795.1 uncultured Anaerolineaceae bacterium
TCTTGCCATAGGGGCCACCTGAGCACGGCAAAACCTGCCCAGATCCTGTTCGATCAAGACTATCAGTTCTCAACCTACCCGACCATTATTACCATTAATCCTCAAACCCAAACGCGGCCGAATCTTCCACCACTTTCTGGGCAGCCGCCAGACACTCTTCCGGGCTGTCCTTCACAAACACTTCCAGGCTGCCGTTGTAGTTATCCCAGTAATACCCAACGATGGCAGGAAAACCCGTGTCCTTATCGCGCCAGACGTTATAGGTAATCTCGATACCGTTGTAATTAAGCATCTGCGTGGTCAAAGGTGTTTGATTCGGGTCCACCCCATGCCCCAGCAACTGCTTCATCACGCAACCGGTGAATTCTTTCGATTCCAGGTTCCAGGCGCTGGCATTATATGGGTTGGGTTTGGCTTCCCATTTGGCCGGGTCATAATAAAGCACAAAGCCATTTGGCGGAAAGCCAACCACCGCGCTTTCAAGCGTTGCCACTGTAGGTTCGGGCGTTGGGCTGGGTGGTACGGGTTCAGGGGTGTCCGTCGGAACCGGGCTTGGGCTGGGCGGTACCTCAGTTGCAGTAGGTGGAATTTGTGTTGGAACCTGCGTGGGGGCCGCGTTTGGAGTTGGAACCACCACGGTGATACAGCCTGCCAGCAAAATCAGGCAACCTATCAGGGCGAATACGAACGGAAAATTCTTCACAGCCCCTCCTTGTAGAATAAAGGTGGAAAAGACTTGTCTTAATTTTACCGCTAATGACGAGAATGCTCAGCAGGTCTTAGGCTCTTTTCGGGCCGAGTCTGAACCACCAA
Organism: uncultured Anaerolineaceae bacterium; assembly: GCA_964391795.1. Taxonomy (GTDB): domain Bacteria; phylum Chloroflexota; class Anaerolineae; order Anaerolineales; family Anaerolineaceae; genus Mesolinea. The sequence continues at coordinate 814 of CAYMNM010000186.1, forward strand.
TTCTTCCGTCGAGGCCAAGCCAAGCGCGCTGCATCGCCCAATCTTGTCCTTTGGCCTTCCCATCGAGGGGAAGGGGGACCGCTTGCGGTGGATGAGGGGTCAATATTTGAGGAAACCCAAATCTTGCTTTAGAAGTGGGATAAGCTTTTTTGTGTTCTCATTCTTTTGTTTCGGGAACGCTGAAAAGCGTTCTGGATTGTTGGTATGGGCTGCCTGAGCGCAACGAAGTCTGCCCGAATCTTTTTGTAGGGGTGGGATAAGCTTTTTTGCGTTCCCACCTGTTTTTTTCATGTCGAACGCAGATATGCGCTCCGGCTCTTTTTTCTTAGAAGATCCTTGGTTTGTTGTAGGCAGCGATGAAAATCGCTCCGGTCTTTGATCGTCTTTGAAAGGATCTCTCGCGCCTGCTTGTTTGTCAAGCTCGAAAGGCAAAAGCTGGCAAGCTGGTTTTTGTTAATCTTGTCGTAGAGGACTGGGCAAGCGCGCTGCCTCGCCCAGTCTTTGCACCTTTGCCCTCCCTGTTGGGGACTGCTTGCGGTTTACCTGCGTCAGTACTCGCGCTGCAAAGCAGCATAGAGCACACTCGCGGCACAAAGTGCCATAGCGCGTGCCCGCGCCCGGAGGGCATTGGGCTGGGTCCGCAAAGCGGGGGTGAGGGGTAAATATTTGAGATAACCTGAGTCTTGCCGTATGAATAGAAAAAAACGCAGCGCAACCTATCCGTTTACTCGTATTAGGTAAATTCCGGTTAGTCTTTTTAATGCCCTCTACTTCTTGCCTAACGAGGCCTGTCCCTTGCAATCCTGACCTGATTAATATAGAATATACGTGCTATTATCCGCACCTTAACATCCAAATATCACATCAAAATTTTGTAAAACAGCTGCAAATCTGCAAATCTGCAAATGTCCTCCCAACCTTTTTTCAACTGCACCACCCCATTGGCCAGCCATTTTGCCAGATGTTGTAAAATTCATCCAATGAAAGCGCGCACCTTCAGGAAAATAGCAACTCTACTTTGTGCCCTTCTGGTTCTTATGGGTACGCTGGCGCCTGTAACCCCCGCGTTTGCCTCACAAATCCCTCTATTACCGCAAGCCAGCCACGGCGCTGCTATCCTTGCGCTGGTCACACCCATGCACGTCACCGAAAGCGGGGCTCTGGAATACTTTGACCAATCCACTAAAAGCTACATACCCACTGCCCTCATTGAGAGCCACCGCCACCTTATCTACCCCTATTCGCCTGTCAAACAGGTGGATTTCTTTATCATCCACTATGACACATACCCCAACCGCAAAACAGATGGCAAACCTGGCACAGTCCAAAACACGGTAGCTAACCTGAACGACATCCGTATGGCCAGCGTCAATTATTGCGTGGACTCTTACCCAATCACCGATACCAACCTTTCCAGCCAGGGCATGGGTGTGATTATGTCCACCTTACCAGCTGACCCGCCTTATAAAGCTCGCCACACCGCTATCTCTATTAACCCTGAAAAAATTCTCGATCTGAACAGCCAGATCACCGCTGACCTCATGACCAGTCTGGGCATCTCCACCCGGTTGACAAGTTTCAATCAAGACAAAACCAAAGATATGGACAGTGTCTCTCTCGGCGTCGAGCAAAGCGGCAATGATTTTTCCAAATATTTCCCTGCCAACATGCCCCCCGACCGCGAAATCGCCAACCTTCTTAGCCTAACTGTAGCGGTTGCCAAACGTTATGACCTTACAATTTGGAACATCCTCGGCCATAACGAAATCCAGCAAAAACCCGACCCTGGTAATGAATACATGACCATTCTACGTTTTTTACTAGCCCAGCTCTTTTTACTGCAGCCAGATCTCTTCCCACAAGGATTCCTGGGGGATGAACCTCCTACTTTTTTTGCAAAGCTCAAGGATTACGCTACTTCATTGATGGGCGACTTAAGCTATCAGAAAGTGATGAATTGGTTGGAGACTGAAGAATCAATCCCCAATGCGTCGAGCATAAACCCCTTCAAGCTCTTAAAGAAGCGCAAAACCTCCCTGTTTCAACTCTATTGAATCCAGCTAAACCACCGCGACCTGCAAGCTCAAAAGCCTCTAAAATTGATTCGACAAGCCAAGGGCTTCTAAGTACAATTAATAACGAGGAATCGAAACCATTTAAACCTAACCC
>CAYMNM010000187.1:0-2181 GCA_964391795.1 uncultured Anaerolineaceae bacterium
CCACTGGGAAGCTCAGGGAGGAGAGAAGACATGAGACCTGCTGGTCAAAGTTTGCACAGCACCGCGAGTACACACTATAGCCCGGTGGGCTGCGAGTGCAGGCGGTTCCCAGTCCCCCAAAAATGGAAAGGCCAAGGAAAAGATAGAAATCGCTGCACGAGCTTAGAAAAAATTATTCAATTTTTAAAGTGCCTAATAAAAAAATCAGATCGTGGGTCAGCGGCCCACCATACCAGTCTGTATTTTTGTTGTTGGGGCAGCCTGAGCTGTTCTGTGAAGCCTGCCCGGGAGTAAGGTTTTTGCCCTCCTTTGGAGGAGGGTCCGCGCAGCGGGGGTGAAGGGTGCATTGGTCGTTGAAGCATGAACTAGAGCCCCTCATCAGGCACTGCGTACCAGCTTCCCCCCACTGGGAAGCCCAAGGTAACGCATTCGGATGTCAGCTCCATGCCACTGGGAAGCCCATGGAAAAGACAGGATCCATCTAACGAGCTTTTTGGTGGGTTGGCGACCCACCTACCCGAAACTTATTCAGGTTTAAATGTACAAAACGAAATTCATTTTGAGTACATTACCGGCAAACTCATAAACCTAGAACCCCTCCTCAGGCACTGCGTGCCAGCTCCCCCTCGAGGGGAAGCCCAGGGATAAGACAAAACCCAGCAAAAAGATGATCAAAATTTCTAATATCAGCATCTTATAAAAAGACCTACGGGACGGTGATAAAAACATCCAGCCCATCAGTAAAGCCCAGTCCGTCGCCAAATTCATCATAGGCGTAGGCCACCCAGTAGTACTCCCCGGCCGGCACATTCTGCGTGACCTTATAGCTGGGCTCGCGCGTTTCCACAAAATCCAAGATCTTCTGCTTCGAATCCGATTTGAGGTACATATGCAGCTTATAGGTCTTGGCCCAGGTGTGCGGCTCCCAGGTGAGGGTGAGCGCGCTGGCGCTGACCGTGGCGCCATCGGCCGGAGAAAGCGCCACCATCTTGCAGCTTACGGGTTGCCCACCCACCTCGAAGCGCCGCCATCCGTCGTACTCGGCAATAACCTCTTCCTGGGCGTTGAAGACCTCAATATCAAAGGAATAATCGCAAGATTGCAGGTCGCGATCCAGCACAAAGCTTGTTTCGCTGAGCTGCTTGCGATGGATCATGGAACCGCCCCTGCCGGAGTGAAAGGTAAGCTCGTAATAGGCCGCCTGGGGGTAGGGCTGCCAGCTGAGGGTGGGCCGGGCGATGCTGAGGCGTTCATCCTCCAGCGGCGTCAGGACGTTAACGTCGGTGCGGATGGTGTGATGGTCGCCCACGTTCACCATCTGGTTGGACGGGATTTCGAAATTCTTGGCATCCAGAATGCCAGAAGTGACGTAGTACCAGTCGTCAGAATCCAGCGCGCGATAAGTGAGCCCATACGCCCTGGGGGGCACATTGACGATGGCGTAGCTGCCATCTGAATTGGTAGTGGTGGGGTACTCAGCACCCTCGCAGCCGCCAAAGTATTTAATCTCTTCACAGAGCTTCACTTCCAAACCGGAAACCGGCTGGCCGTTCCAGAGCATACGGCCGTAAACGCCTCCCGTTCCCGCGGAGGGTTGAGGGCCCTGGTAAAGGAAGGCTGTGGGTGTGGGCGCTGCGTTTTGCACAATTGGCAGAGCCACCTGAAGGGTGGGTGCTGCGGCTGGTTGCTGGGCAACAGCGGCCTGGGTGGGTTCGGCCGCGCCGGGTTGGGTCTGCTGGAGGGTGCTTGGTTCGGGGGCGTCAGCGGAAGGCTTATCGCAGGCAGCTAACAGCAGAGAGAGCGCGCAGAACGCGGCAAGAATGCGGAAAAAGCGTTTCAAGGCCATTTCTCCTCCGGTGATCTTTTCGATGGGGACAATATAATCATACGGAAGTTTGGGGGCAGATACAAGAACCTGTTTGGCGAATGTTCGCAAGATAGTTTGTTTGGCTGAGAATAAAGGGAAAATGGAAGGCGCATTGAAGATTGCCCCGGGCAAGAAATGAGCAAAGAGCGTGTAAAACGCTTGAGGGACATTTGCAGATTTGCAGATTTGCAGCCGTTTTACAAAATTTGATGGATCGTTTACTGATTGTTTGAAAGGATTGGTCTCGGGCAAAGGGGGGATGGAAGGCGCATTGAAGATTGCCCCGGGCAAGAAATGAGCAAAGAGCGTGTAAA
>CAYMNM010000187.1:2281-2955 GCA_964391795.1 uncultured Anaerolineaceae bacterium
ACGCTTGAGGGACATTTGCAGATTTGCAGATTTGCAGCCGTTTTACAAAATTTTGAGAAAGATTTGGCAGGTTTTTGCAGTATGGATACAAGAGATTAAAAGATTTAGCCCACTCACCCTGCCAAAGGAAGGTATCGCCAAGGGTTCTTAAGTCTACGGAAGAGTGTTGAAATGATTTACTCCAATTATCCCGCACAGGGAAGGCATTGACCTGGCTCTTGGGGATTGCGGACGAGGGTTTTGCAGATTTACCCAATTTACCCCACATTTTCTGAGGATATCTTCCCCCACACGCAAGGCAAATGAGTGGGAAGTCTTTTAGGCATACTTGGAAGAACAGTTTGAGGTCTGAGCATAATGTTCTATTATAGCACGTATGTTCTATTATTGCACTAATATTCTCCGAGTTAAGGTATTTGTGTGCCTGCCTTTCCAATCTTTCAAAAGTCAGGTTCAAAGGCGGAACCTGACCTACCACTACCACTGCGTGTCGGTAAGACAATCCTTTGCTCAGGTTAAAAACAAATAAGATATATGGCAAACCGGCCATTTCAAGCGCTAAATATTAACGTTGTGATAAACTTTTGTGAGGTAAATATTAAATAAATAGGAGAAAAATATGGCACTGTCAGTCGATTCCAAAATCAAAGAGATTATGAGAAGTGAAGCAGGAA
>CAYMNM010000188.1:0-2896 GCA_964391795.1 uncultured Anaerolineaceae bacterium
CCAGGAGGAAACATGAACGCGCAGATCCAAAAACGCATGGTCAATGCCGAGATAACGCTTCTCGATAAAAGCGGTCAGCCAATCTGTAATAGGCCAGTCATGGTTGAACAGACCAATCACGAATTCCTCTTTGGTACCGCTAATTTTGACCTGGTGCCATTGGTGAACAAGGAGCACACAGGCGAGCAACTGGAACGCTCGCAGCTGATTGCCGATAAAACCCTGGCGCTATGCAACGCCATCACCCTGCCTTTCTACTGGGGCATGTTTGAGCCGGTACAGGGACAGACCAACACTGCCCGCATCCGCAAGACAGCCCAGTGGCTGCGTGAACGCGGGGTCAGGCTGAAGGGGCACCCGCTCTGCTGGCACACCCTCTGCGCGGATTGGCTGCTGCCCATGAGCAACGAACAAATACTAAAAACCCAGCTGGCGCGCATCCACCGCGAGGTATCCGAGTTCCGCGGCTTGATCGATATGTGGGATGTCATCAACGAAGCCGTGATCATGCCCATTTTTAATAAGTATGACAACGCCATGACACGCGTCTGCAAAGAAATCGGGCGCATAAAATTAATTGCCAAGGTGTTTGAAGCGGCACGTTCTGAGAACCCTTCTGCCACCCTGCTGATCAACGATTTTGAAACATCAGAGGCTTACGACATCCTGATTGAGGGCTGCCTGGCGGCCGGCATTAAGTTCGATGTCATTGGCATCCAGAGCCACATGCACCAGGGCTGGTGGGGGCTTGAGAAGACGCATGAAATCCTTGAGCGCTTCGGGCGCTTCAAGATCCTCTTGCATTTCACAGAAACCACCATCATCTCAGGGGAGTTGATGCCGGCCAATATCGTGGACCTGAATGACTACCAGGTGAGCGACTGGCCGACCCTGCCTGAATATGAAGAGCGCCAGGCGCGCGAGGTGGTGCAGCACTATGAAACGCTTTTTGCCAACCCGCTGGTGCAGTCTATCACCTGGTGGGATATCTACGATGGTTCATGGCTAAACGCCCCTTCGGGCTTGGTGCGTAAGGATGGCTCAAGCAAACCAGCTTACGCAGAACTGCTCAAACGCGTGAAGGGCGAATGGTGGCTGCCAGCAACGCAGTTAGCCACGGATGAGCAGGGCAAGCTGCGCTTCTCGGGCTTCCCGGGCAGCTACGAAGTGAGCCTGGATGGGCAGAAAGCCACATTAAAACTTTCGGCCGGCCAGGAAAGCGGCGAGCTTCAGTTTTAGGCTGGGTTTGCGGCCGCTATTCTGATTTGCGAATTTCTTTCAGGGCAAGATTAAGTTGTTGGGTAGATAGCAATCACTGTCGCGGAAGTGGGCGAATTGATTGTTGTAGTTGTACTTGTTGCACCGGGTAAGGTAAACTCGAAGTCTGGTGCCAAGGTATAACCCGCGTTTGTTGTGATTGTGATCGTAGCTGTGTAGACAGTGTTGTTTTTAAATTTATCGGAATTCTGACGTGGGTCTGGGTTCCAGACGATGGTCGCCGTGTATCCGGTTCCGGAGAGGTTGTAGGTTGCGGTGAGCCCAATGGCTGGGACGGTGACCCCATTGATGGTCTGATCAGTGATTACAACTGTTGCAACCGTGCTCGGGAAGACAGCAGTGACAATGCCGGAATCGGCCGCGTTGCTTACCGATGTTGCGCCAGCGACGGTGAAGAAGTTGGCGGGGACACCGGTTAGGGTATAGCCCGTGTTTGGCGTGATGGTTATTGTGGCCGTGTAGACTGTACCGCTGGCAAAAGTAGTACCGTTGGTGAGGGCAGGGCTCCAGGCAATCGTGCCGGAATATTCAGCATTGGGGGTTATGCTTGTGGAGGCTGTGCCGCCCGTGGTTGGAATAGTAACCCCTTCGATTGCAGCGATGCTGATTGTCTTGGGCGCGACCGGGCCAACTGAATCCGTGACCGTGCCCGTGTAACTGCCTGTGCCTATGGCTGTAACCTTGAAGTAGTAATCGATATCACCAGCAGTCAGCGTAATGGAACTGGCTGTTGCCCCGGAGACATCCGTGAACGTGCCATTCTGTTCCGTGCTCCACTGCCACTGGTAAGTAGCGGTTGCTCCGGATGGGGTTAGGACTGCGCTCAGAGTCTGACCTACCTGCGGAGTGCCAGAAATGGAAACGGATTGGAGCGGGATCGCGCTGGTGGATGGGAAGACAGCCGTTACCAAGCCGGAATCAGCAGCGTTAGTTACAGTTGTGGCGCCAGCAACGGTAAAGAAGTTTTCCGAAACACCTGTGAGCGTATAGCCCGATTTTGGCGTGATCGTGATGTTTGCGGTGTACTGAGTATTGGCCTGGAAGATGCCGCCAGAGGGAACCGGGCTCCAGCTAATAGAGGCTGTGTACTGCGTGGTTTCAGGAAGGGTGCTTACCGCTGTGGCCCCAGTAACGGGTGAGGTAACCCCTTCGATTGCAGCAATACTAATAATTGCGGGCTCAACCGGACCAACGGAAGCCGTTACTTCACCTGTGTAGTTGCCAGTGCCCGTGGCTGTAACCGTGAAGTAATATGCAAAATCGTCAGAAGTCAATACATAGGAACTGGCTGTTGCGTCGGTAATCAGCTCGTAAGTGCCGTCGCTGGTTAAACTTCGCGTCCACTGGTAGGTGACGGTGGCTTCAGATGGAACTAAGTTTGCAGAAAGCGTCTGCCCAACTTGCGGGGTGCCACTGATGCTAACGGATGTGAGTGGAATGGTTGTGTAAGAAGATAACTTGATGTCGTAGGTGATGGGGGCCAAAACATATTTTGCCTGCGAGGGGTAGCTGGGCAAGAGCGAGACAAGCGCGGCCATCGCCACCAGCAGGAATGCCAGCAGCCATAAGCTGTATCTTGTCACTTTCATCAACCCGCGAAGCATCTTCATTAATTAAT
>CAYMNM010000189.1:0-2884 GCA_964391795.1 uncultured Anaerolineaceae bacterium
GCGATTTTGCATCCTCAATCAGTTGAGATGTAAAACCAGAACGGGCGCATAAAGCTAAATGGATGCGACGATCTGCCAACTCAGGCTTGAGAAGCTGTGCCTTTCTCTCCAATTCTGCCAAAATATCTACCCCTACTGGTTTGCTGGTCCATTTGCATTCCGCCAGGATGGCATCGTTCTTCCCTAAGACAACAATATCAAGCTCTTCGTTGGCATTCCACCAGTTGCCGATGTTCGTAGGAACAAAAGGTAACTTTCCTGATAATCCTGCTTGCCAGAAAAATTGTTGACACACTTCCTCAAATGTTAGACTGGAGAAGTGATCAATTTCGGTCACAACCTGGTTCTCCAGGATAGTTTGCGCCCCGCCGCGTTCGAGTTGGGAGCGATTTGGGTGAACATAACGAAACCAAAAGCGTAGATAGTGGTCCCGTAAACGATAGATCCCGCGGCGGCTTTTCTGTGGTTGTGTTTCTGTCACGGGAACCAAGCGCTCAACAAGGTGAAGCTGTTGCAAGGTATCCAGGTAAGCGGTTGCTCCTTCAATCCCAGTGGCTTGTTTGATTTCATTTAAGCGCGTTTTGCCAGCCGCTATGGCCTGCAGAATTGCGAAGTAATTACGCGGTTCGCGTAACTCTTGTTGAAGCACAAAGCGTACTTCGTCGTATAAAAATGAACCCCGGCTGAGGATTCCATCCAGAATATTCTCTTTCAAAGACTGTTGGGGTCGAAGTGTATGTAAATATGCTGGGATGCCGCCAAAAACCGCATAGGTACGTACCTGGTCTTCTAAATCATAAGACGGATAAAAAAGCCGGGCATCTTTAAACCGCAACGGTTCAAGAAGATACTGCGCTGTCCTTCTACCGTACAGTGGCGCTTGATACCCTAATACGGTTTCTTCCATCATGCCGATGTAGGAACCGCAGAGGATAAGCATGATCTGGCTGTTTTTAAGAGTCTGGTCCCATACACGCTGAAGAATGGTTGCCAATGGTGGATGCGCCGCCACCAGGTACGGGAATTCGTCTAACACAATCACCAACCGCTCGCTTTGTGCAGCTTGGGCAAGTGCATGTAGCAGATCTTCCCAGGTGGAGTAAACAGCATTCATTTGGTTAGGGCCAAATAGAACCGTATTGACTGCTGCAGAAAGCGCAGTCCTGAGCGAAATCTCTGAACCCAGGTCTGAGACGAAGAAAATCGAACGTTTGCCTTCGCAAAAACGAGTCAAGAGTTCAGTCTTCCCGACTCGCCGACGACCGTAAAGCACAAAAAACTCTGCTTCACCCGAAGCAAAGCGTTTTTCCAGAAAATCAAGTTCAGAAACGCGATTGACGAACATAAAGTCCTCCAATTTCACAGATGTTGCAATTACAAGGAAATCCAGGTTATGATAATCATGATTTCTTTAATGATTATAGCACGTCAAAGTCAAATAATTGCGATAAATTCCAATCGTGAAAGATGCGAAAACCAAGAAGCAACGAGTGTAAACCGTCACCCATCAAGGAAAAGTGACAGATTACAAAAAACTTTATACTCAAATACTGATGACAGCTACTTACCCAATCATGATCCCTAAGGCTTTCACTGAATCAAATAGCCCCGAATCTTAAAGATCTTTTTATTTCCCAGAAAATATTCCCAAAATGGGCTAATCTCCGCCGTTTAGCGTGACTGAAGGTAAAGGTTGATCCGAGTTTGGTTTATTTCACATCATCCGGGCGAACTTCGCGCCCGGTTGCGGCAGATTGGAGAGCTGCCAGCGTAAACTGCAACACAGCTTTGCCAGTGAGGCCGTCCAGGCGGGGTTGGCCGCCAGTCTTCAATTTTTCAATGAAATCCTGCGTGGTGGCAATAAAACTGTCATGCCATTCCACACCCTCAACCGGGATGTGCCTGGTTTTACCATCTTTAAAAAGCATCAGTTCAGGCAGATCAACAGTTTTGGCAGTGTAGCGGTTGATGAAAAGAATACCTTTTTCGCCTATGATCTCTATGCGGTCGTCGTCGGCGTAATAATCCGAGAGGATGCGCATTTTGGGAGTGTGTTCAATATCCAGCATTCCATAACAACGCGGGGATTTGTACTGAAACATGATTGCAGCTGGGGCATCGATTTTGACAAGGCCCCCTGTATTGTCCACAGGGGTATGATCAATCCAGGCAAAGACCTTCTCCACCGGGCCGCCCAGGTAATAAGCAAGCGAGAAGAGGTGGTAGCCGTGGTCGAAGACCAGCGGCCCGCCGCCGCACTGTTTCTCGTTAAAACGCCACAGCCAGGCTGAAAGAGGCACATTCCAGGAAGTGTCGGCTGTTCCACTATTGACATGCATGCGCACAGCGCGGATGTCACCGATTTCACCGGCTTCGATCATTTCTTTGGCGCGCATGGCCGGAGCATAGAAAACGAAAGTCTCGTAAACCCGCAGCATCACACCAGCCTTATTGGCTGCAGCAATCATCTCATCTGCTTCAGCCGCTGAAAGTGCCATCGGTTTCTGCACAGAAATGTGTTTTCCAGCCTGAGCAGCCTTAATGGTCATTGGGCAGTGCAAGTGATGCGGTGTAAGCAGCTCTACCACGTCCACTTCTTTGTCTTCCAGCACCTGTTGGTAGTCTGTGTAGACCTTCTCCACACCCCATTCCTTAGCTTTTTTCCTGGCATGAGCCTTATTGGTATCGCACACAGCGACAATTTTGGCATCCTCACGGCCCCGGTAGCCCATTTGATGCAGATCAGAAATGCGCCCGCAGCCGACAATGGCAACTCGAATTGGGTTCATTGCTTTCCTCCGCCTTACAGGGTTCTAACAGGATTGTCTTCGGACTTGTTCTCAACAGCTTCCAATTTTGCCCGAACTTCGGCATGGCTTTTGCG
>CAYMNM010000190.1:0-2836 GCA_964391795.1 uncultured Anaerolineaceae bacterium
ACTCACTGAAGCGGTTCCAAATCTATGGCTTGAAAATGGGTATCGTGGCATTGCCTTAGCTTTCTAAATACCGTTTATAATCCTACTAACTGAAAGGACAGCCATGCAACAGACCGATCCAATCGAACATGATTTTTCCAAAGAAGAAAAGATCGCCGGTCTACTCGACCAGATTAGCGCTTACATCGAACATTACCACAATGGCAATGTGGAGTTGGTAACAATCGAAGGCAACACCATTAAGGTACGCCTAGGTGGAGCCTGCGAAAGTTGCCCCTTATCCACAGCCACTCTGCAAGGCTGGGTTGCAGGCACTGTCCACCAGTTTTTCCCGGAAATGAGATTAGAAGCTGTTGAATAAGCGGCTTCCAATCCTCCTGTATATGCACGATGACAAAAACACCACCTGGCGAAGTGGTGTTTTTATTTTCGTTTGCTCGCGTATTGCTGGGCAAGTCGCTCTAGTATAGCCACTAATCTGGCTGGGGTGAAAAAATGTTCCAAGGTTTTTTGATTTTTGAGAAAGAGTTTGAATGATCCGGGTATGGAAATGACAGGCAGCAGGCTGGCCCTCATGATCTCTTTCCATGGCAGCGGCACAGCCAGCAGCATGTTCTTCATCTTGGCTTCACTGGGGATGCGCTGGCCTGCAAACCGTTCACGCAAAACCAGGCTTATCTTCTCTTGCATGGCTGCCAAGCCAAACTTCCCTAATAACCAGAGCAAAAAATAGACCGCAAGCAAGGCAAGAATAACGAGATAATTCGTTTGAATTAAATCCCATATTTTGCCAAAGATGTTTGCTAAATCACTCATCTGCTATTCCACCTTTTCTGTAAGCTCAATTATAAGCCAGCAAAAAGCCTCCGGGCAGGAGGCTCTTGATTTTCTTTCAATTAAGCAGATGCAAGTAAATCATCAGGAAAGATCCTGAAAGCAGTAACAGCCAATTAAAGCTTGACCACTTTCAGATCTTTTTTGCCAGGCACATCCTTGAGGGCATTGCGCGCGTCAAAGATAACCTTGGACTTCTCAAGCACCATGGCGTAATCAATTTTGGTATGGTTGGTGATAATGGCCACACAGTCAGCCTTCTCAACAGCCGCCTGAAGTTCTTTTTCACTCTGCATCATTAACCCATCCTGGTCAATTTCTGGCACATATGGGTCGTAATAACTCACTTCAGCCCCTTTTTCGAGCAGTAGGTGGGTGATATCAATGGCCGGTGACTCGCGCAAATCGCTGATGTTTGGTTTGTAAGTCACCCCGATGATTAGAACCTTTGAACCATTGATGGATTTCTTGTAGCGGTTAAGGGCATCCTGAATTTTACTAACCACGTAACGGGGCATATTGGCGTCAATTTCTGAAGCCAGGTCAATGAAGCGTGCCGTGTAGTTCAGAGTTTTCATCTTCCAGGAAAGATACAGCGGGTCCACCGGAATGCAGTGCCCGCCCATTCCGGGGCCAGGATTGAACTTCATGAAGCCAAATGGCTTTGTACCAGCCGCGTCCACCACTTCCCAAACATCAATCCCCAGCCGGTCGCACATCTGGGCAATTTCGTTGACCATTGAAATGTTGATCATACGGAAGGTATTTTCAAGCAATTTGGCCATTTCGGCCACTTCGCAGCTGCTCACCGGTACGATCGTCTCCAGGGCTTTACTGTACCAGGCAGAGGCGACATCCGTACATGTCTGAGTGATTCCGCCCATAACCTTAGGTGTGTTATAGGTCGTCCAATCCGACCGACCGGGGTCCATACGTTCCGGTGAAAAAGCCAGGAAGAAATCTTCGCCCACCTTCAGGTTATTCCCTTCAGTCAAGATTGGCAGCACCAATTCACGGGTTGTGCCTGGATAGGTGCTTGACTCAAGAACCACCACCATTCCGCGGTGCATATAGGGCGCAAGCCCGTTGCTGGCACTGACGATAAAAGACATGTCAGGGTCGCGTTTTTTGGAAAGCGGGGTCGGCACACAAATGGAAACTGCGTCAATTTCTGACAAAATGGAGTAATCGTTTGTAGCTCGGATGCGCCCGGCCTCTGTGTGCTTGCGCAAAACGGCGTTTGTGATATCACCGATATAGCTTTCTCCCCGGTTAACCATTTCCACTTTTTCTTCGTTGGGATCTATCCCAATCACATTGAAACCAGCATTTGCAAAGGTAATTGCCAATGGCAGCCCCACATAACCCATGCCGATGACGGCTACGTTTACATACTTTTTTTGAATCAGTTGAATCAACTCATCTTTTACCATTGTTCCTCACATCTACGCCTGGTTTACAGACGTTAAAACAGACTTAATTGTTCGGGCGTGACGTCTTTTGGTTCTTGTTCTTCTTTTGTTTTTTCAGATTTTTGGGTAATTGGTGCGGGCTTTTCTGTCTTTTCGCTTTTGTGCACCTTCTCAAGCAGGTGACGGATGGCAGCAAAGTCTGCCATCAGGGTGCCCTTGAGGGCAGGCTGATGTAAGGCCGCTGCCGGGTGGTACATGGTCACGACCATCTGATCTTCAATCAGGCGTGCTTTGCCGTGAATGGCGCCTATCTTACCGTTTTCCACGAAGCGGGCCATTGAAAAGCGACCCAATGTGACAATCACCTTGGGCTTAATGGCCTCAATTTGGCGTTCTAAAAATTGATTACAGGTAGCTAATTCATCCGGTTCGGGGTCACGGTTCTGTGGCGGGCGGCACTTGACAACATTCGTAATGTAAACATTTTCGCGTTGCAGTCCAGCTGCTTCAAGCAATTGGTCCAACAAGTGGCCAGCCTGACCCACAAAAGGTTTCCCTTGTTCATTTTCATGAAAGCCGGGTCCTTCACC
>CAYMNM010000191.1:0-2754 GCA_964391795.1 uncultured Anaerolineaceae bacterium
CAAGATGAACAAGTTGTTGGCCGCGGCTGATAAGACACTACCGACCATCAAATTTGGTCTGGAGGAACGCACGATCCAGATCAGCTCGCCGAATACCGCCGCGGAACTGCTGCCGCAGTTTAAGTATGACTCAGCAAGCAACACTTTCACAGACGAAGAGACGGGCGCTGTCTACAAAGACGTTGCTGGCACTTATACCGCTTCTGGTGGCAAAGAGCTTATCCCAGGCTATATTGCCAACATTGGGTTGGAAAACTTCGAAAAATTTGTGACCAGCCCTGGCTTGCGGGGACCGTTAACAACCATCATCATTTGGAACTTCGTCTTCGCCTTCTTCAGTGTGTTCCTGACGTTCTCACTGGGTTTGGCGATCTCAATCCTCTATGGTGATCCTTCATTCAAGGGAAAGAAGATATTGCGAACTCTTTTGCTTATCCCATATACCATCCCTTCGCTGATCACCATCTTGATCTGGCGTGGTATGTTCAACCCGCAACTGGGCATCATTAACCGCCTCATCGAAAGCATTTTTGGGGTTGCCAACGGACCAGACTGGTTCAACGACGCCACGCTGGCACGCATTGCCATTTTGGTGGTGAACCTGTGGTTGGGCTATCCTTACTTTATGCTGGTGACCAGCGGCGCGCTGCAATCCATCCCCGGGGATATTTACGAAGCTGCCCAGGTGGACGGCGCCAGCCCATGGAAACGTTTCTTCAAAATCACTTTACCGCTCTTGCTTGTTTCGGTGGGACCCTTGTTGATTGCTTCGTTTATTTTCAACTTCAACAACTTTAACCTGATCTATGCCTTCGTTGGAGGTGGACCACCCATTCCATCGGCAACGACCCAGGCAGGCTATACTGACATTCTGATCAGCTATGTCTACAACCTGGCATTTGGTGCGCGCGGCATCAATTATGGCTACGCTTCTGCAATTTCGATCTTCGTTTTTGCCATCGTGGCAGTGATGTCCCTGCTGCAGTTCAGGTTTACGAATATGTGGGAGGAGGTTGGCGAAAATGTCTAATCAGAAACCTGTTAAGTACACATCCATAAAGAAAGCCAAGACATCCGGTCTGATCATCCGCTGGGCTATCGCTGCGGTGCTGATCGCTTTTAGCATTTTCCCGGTTCTCTGGGTCATGTCGGCCTCCATAAACCCGATCAACGACCTTGCAAGCCAGCAACTTATTCCCAAGAATGCAAGCCTGGCTAACTTTCAAGCGCTTTTTGGCAACCCGATTTTTCCATTCTGGACCTGGATGAAGAATTCGCTGATTGTTTCAACGATTGCCACCATCCTGACCTTGTCGCTGACGACCATGGCGGCCTTTGCCTTCAGCCGCTTCCGCTTTAAAGGGCGGAAGACCATGCTTAAGGGTATTCTGCTAATTCAAGTCTTTCCGAACCTGCTGGCAATGGTGGCTATTTTCAGCATCATCAAACAGATTGGGGATGTGATCCCAGCCTTAGGCCTGAACACGCTGCCTGGTTTGATCCTGGTTTATTTGGGCGGGGCCATGGGCATGAACATCTGGCTGATGAAGGGCTACATGGATACCATCCCACGCGATATCGATGAGAGCGCGCACGTGGATGGAGCCACTGACTGGGAGGTGTTCACCAAGTTGATCCTGCCGCTGTTGCGCCCGATCCTGGTGGTTATCGGCATTTTGAGCTTCATTGGTACCTATGGCGACTTTATCATCGCCCGAACCCTACTGACGCAGTCCGCGAAACAGACCGTCATGGTTGGCTTGCAGATCTTTACGGCTGGCCAGTATACCAAGAACTGGGGCGTGTTTGCGGCAGGCGCTTTGATAGCGGCTTTGCCGATCATGACCATTTACCTCATCCTGCAGGATCAGATTGTTGGCGGCCTGACACAAGGCGCGGTAAAGGGTTAGTAGCTTAAGTTTTAACGTTGAAGGCGGGGAGTTGTTTGTGCCCCGCCTTTTTTATTGATAAGCCTTGTTGGCTACATTTGAAAAAAATTAGACTTACCCGGCGGGCAGCGGTTTTGTTGTCACCGAAATTGTCAAGACGCGCAGCTGACCGCAATGCACAGGATAGAGCACGACAGCCCGTGGATGGAACGAATGGAGAACAGATGAGTAAAAACCCTAACCCCGACCATATTTTCGGTTTGGCCGAAAGCCCGGCAAGAAGCGCGCTTAGGGCCAGGCAGCGCGCTCAGGGTGTTCATCACTGGGGGGCTAAAGCGCCTCTGCGTCCCGAGCCGGGGGATAAGGTGCTTCTACGAGCGAGCACAAGCTCTGATTTGGCAGTCAAAAGACTGCGCGTAGCCACAACAGTTGATGATTGGCAGACGAAAGAAATTTTTGACTTCAAGCCTGAAGAACTCGTTTGGGATGCTTTCTTATGGGGGTGGGTGAGGCAATGGTCGTACCTTCTGCCAGCACAGGAAGCTGGTGTGACATTACGCTATAAGGTCTGGGCAGAAGTGAGCGGCGCTACGCTTGGTGAGGAACTGTTTGTGTACGCGGATAACCAGGCAGCCAGCTTTGAAGCCGCGGATGAATTTGCCATCTACTATGGCGCGGATGCGATCCCAGAATGGTCGCGCGAAGCGCGGGTTTACCAAATTTTTGTGGACCGTTTCAACCCGGGGGAGGGGAGGCGCTGGCTACAAACAAAACGACTGGACCAGCCTATGGGTGGAACTCTGCGTGGAATCACCGAAAAACTTGAAGTAATCGCCGATATGGGCTTCAATTGCCTTTGGCTGAC
>CAYMNM010000192.1:0-2677 GCA_964391795.1 uncultured Anaerolineaceae bacterium
TTGAATTTTCTGGATTTAGGGATAATTCTGAGAGTTTTTGTTTAAGATCTATCATAATAGGAAAATTATACTAGAAACTCTCCGTATATGACATATTCCTGAACCTGAAATTCAAGATAAATGAAGATATTTTAGGTAAATTTTTTATATCTTGTTAATAGGTTTCTTCAAGAAAAGTGTTTGGAAAGAAATCAAGCTGTTCTTTCGGTATGTTGAGTGATTCACCAAAATTAATCGCATTTTCCCAATTATTTTTATTATTATCTGTTTCAAATATTTTCTCTTTGAATACAATAACCAATCTTGAACCATCTTCATTATAAAAATGAAAATACCAAGAATTATCTACCATATTCTTTTGTATTCTATTGATAATAGCTTTCAAATCTTCTTCTTGGACAGATATTTTGTATAATATCCAATCTTCATCAATTTCCCTTCCAATTACATTTAAATCTTGAAATATGGCTATATCCCTTTGTGATTTGTCTACTATGATAGCATGAAGTTCTTTACTCATATGATAATTCTAACACAGATAGTTTTTTGAGTTAATGGGGGAATGAAACTCCGCGTACTAGGTATTGTGCGAACTGAAATAATAACATTGTTGTTGCAAGATGTGGATAATGAGGAATTAAGGTTGTTAGTGAAGAATATCCTTATTAAAAAGGTTTAATAGGACTAGATTTTCTTAATGATAAGAGGTTCCTCTATTAGATACTGTATAGGAATATAACCATACAACTAGTGTGTTAAATACCTATCTCCCCATTGTAAATTTTCTTAATCAAGTCTTTAGCATATTCTAATTCTTCATCATTGCTTACAAAGACAACTGTGTCTCCTGTCCCCCAGTGCCCTTTGTTTTTCACATCATCTACATTTGATTTTGGATTCTCAACATCTTTATAGTCTATGGAGAGATAAACCCCAAGTTTTTCTTTATTTATTACAATACAGGCAAGATTTTTAATTGTTTTATATGCCCAATAGTTCTTTAATTCCTTTTTCTGAATATCATCACCCAAGTTAAGGATATATTCATCCAACTCTTCTGTATATCCAACAATGTTCCTGTTAGCAGTTTTTAATTTATACTCAATTCTGTCATGGGGATACTTATCACCAGAGGTATGTAAGCTTCTAGGTTTTTCACTTACTGCTGATGCCAACTGTACCATTAGAAAATCATTCTCAAACAAGGTATATCTTATCAACTCTATGTTTCTATTAATCTGTTTTATGGCATTGTCATCATATTTATTGAAATCTGTTGCTATACATAATAGCCTGGGATTGTCCCAATCAATATCTACTTTTGTACCAAGTTTCTCCCTACATAGAATATCAAAATCAGCTTTATGTTCCATGAACCAGTCTAAGTAGAAGAGACCTTGGTTAATCACATTGGAGTGAGAGTCTAGTTTATATTCAATAATTACAGGGCAATTGTTTTCATCTAATCCTAGTGTATCTACTCTTCCATTATCAATAATATATTCAGAAGCTAAGAATCTAATTCCAAAAAGCTCTTCTAAGTTCTTCTCTACAATATCTTGTATCTGCTTCTCTAATCTTAAGCTTTTAGCTTTTATCTGTGTACTTTTGTTTGTTGAAGAGATATTGAAGAGTTTTATTTCTGACATTTATATTTGTTCATAATTTACATTGATGTAGTAATTATATATCATTGCTTAAATTTATAAAAATGGGCTTAAATATTATCTTAAGGATATGATTGACAAAAACAATAAAGAAAGAGCTGTTCAAAATAAAGTTACAATAGCAATCTTTAATATTACTCTCTTTGTTGCTTTAGTTACCTTATTTGAAACTGTAGTTTCACTCCCTTATATTCTCTCTGTTGGCCTATATGTTCTTATGGGGATACCCTCATTCTTTTACTTTCTATATCTAGTTTTCTTATCTCTCCGTTACAAATCCTTATATCCCAATACATTCTTTTTTCTAGAAGATCTTGAAATATCAGTAGAAAAAGTTGATAAGTTTTATGATTTGGGGTCCTCACTCATCTTTTCCCTTGGATATGGATTTCTAATTTTCATTTTAAAGTATCTAATAGGTAAGGGGGAAGAATCTTTCAATATAGTCTTCCCCTGGTGGGGAGAAGTAATTGTTTTGGGACTGTTTCCTTTTCTGTTTCTAAAAATATTTGTTAAAGTTCTCAAATTGAGCTATGCAGATTATATACTAGATGAGAAATTTGATGTTTTAAGAAAGAAAAATAAAATAAGTAAAGAATCTCATTCTCAAGATAAATCAAAATAGGTTTTGAATATTCTAAACCTATTAAATAAAACTAATACAATATCATTGGGAGAAGTTAGACTTAAAAAATTTACTAATATGCAGTATACTTGCAATATAATTACACCTAGGAATGTAAAGATATGGCAAAAGAAGCCCAAGCAAGAATTAAGATCAATGATTTGTTAACTACTTCAGGTTGGAGATTGCTTGATGACCCAGTAAAAGGAAAGGCTAATGTATCTCTAGAAAGTAATGTAAAGATTGAAAATAACCCAGGGGATAATTTTGAACATGTTGAAACCAGAAATGGATTTGTAGATTATCTCTTGTATGATGCAAATAATTACCCAATATGTGTCTTAGAAGCTAAATCAGAAGATAAACATCCTTTAGATGGTAAAGA
>CAYMNM010000193.1:0-2657 GCA_964391795.1 uncultured Anaerolineaceae bacterium
CATCGAAGGCCATGACCGAAAAGTTGGAAGAGACGGCTCGGTCAAGAGGGATTGAACAACTCAACAAATGCCTGGTTGTAAAATTGCTGACCCATGAAAATAAGCTGTATGGATTAATTGGCTTTCTGCATGTTGAGGCTGACCCCCAAAACCCCGCTAATAGTTTTGTCCTAATCCGCTGTTCCAATCTGGTGTATGCCACAGGTGGGCCTGCTGGAATCTATAAAAACTCAGTTTATCCAGCAGGGCATTATGGCATGTCAGGGATTGCTTTTGAAGCCGGCGTTAAAGGCCGCAACCTGACCGAATGGCAATACGGTCTGGCCTCTGTCAAGCCACGTTGGAATGTTTCGGGTACCTATATGCAAGCTTTGCCGCGCTTTATTTCAACAGACAAGGATGGAAAGAACCCTCAGGAATTTTTGCCAGTATATTTTGCTGAACGTGGCGAAGAATTGGAAAAGATATTCTTAAAAGGATATCAGTGGCCTTTTGACGTTCGCAAGGTCAAGGATGGATCTTCGGTCATCGACTTGTTGGTCTATAAGGAAACGGCTCTGAAAGGTCGAAGGGTATTTTTGGATTATTCTGAAAACCCCCGGTCGCTGCCAATTGAAGGTGAAAGCCTTATTGGAGAAGCCAAAACCTATTTGGAAAAAAATGAGGCTATCTTCGGCAAACCCATCGACCGCTTACGCAAGATGAACGAGCCGGCTTACCAGTTCTTCCTCAGCAAGGGAGTGGATCTTGTGAAAGAGCCTTTGGAAATTGCCTTATGCGCTCAACATAACAATGGCGGTTTGGCCGTTGACAACTGGTGGCGCACGAATGTCCAAGGCCTCTATGCCTGCGGTGAAGTGGCTGGAACGCATGGCGTTTACCGCCCAGGCGGCTCAGCTCTGAATGCCGGCCAGGTTGGTTCTTTGAGGGCTGCCTTGGATATCGCCAGAGTGAAACGCCAAAACGAAGCCGATCTTCCAGAACCCGTGATCGCGGAAGTCCGCGAGACCTTCAAGAATGCCAAAGCTTTGATCAACGAGAGCGAAAATTGCCGTAGTCTATGGGACACAATGAGCGAGGAGTTCTTTAATGTAGCTGGCCCTATCCGCGATCAAGGCAAGATCAGCCAGTTTTTGGCCAAAGTTGAAACCTTGCTGGCAGATTTTGACGGCATTGTGCGCGTGTCATCCTTTAGCAATCTCTTTTACCTCTACCATTTTAGAGATAGCCTGCTTAGCCAAAAAATGTATTGCCAGGCAATGCTGGATTATTTTGCCAAGGGTGGCCGCAGCCGTGGTTCAGCGCTTTACATAGACCCTCATGGCAGAATCCAGCTTGAGGAGCTTTGGTCAGGCTTGAGATTCGACCTGGATAGCGGTGAGTTGAACGAACAAATCCAGGAAATTGTGATTGAAGAGAATCAAACAGAGGTAATTTGGCGTCAGAGACATGCACTGGCCATCAAAGAAACTGCTTTTGAAACAGCCTGGAAAGTCTTCCGCAAGGAAAATAATCTGGAATAAAAAACTCAGGAGTATGAAACTATGAATGCAATCAAAGAAAAAATTTACAACTGTGGAATAGTCCCAGTGGTCGTTATTACTGATGCTGAGGATGCTGTACCAACAGCCAAAGCCTTATTAGCAGGTGGAATCGATGTGATGGAAATTACTTTACGGACCTCTGCTGGTCTAGATTCCATTCATCACGTTGCCTTGAATTGCCCGGAGATGCTGGTTGGCGCGGGTACCGTCCTCACACTTGATGACTGCAAGGCTTGCGTCGAGGCTGGGGCGAGGTTTATTGTTTCACCAGGCTTTGATGAGGAAATAGTAAAGTACTGCCTGCAACAAAACATCCTGGTGACACCTGGCTGTGTGACTCCAACTGAGATTACCAAAGCCATGAGCTATGGCCTTGACCTGGTCAAATTCTTTCCCGCGAATGTCTATGGAGGGATCGCGGCTCTGAAGGCGCTTGGTGGACCATTCCCATACCTCAAGTTTATTCCAACCGGTGGCGTGGATCAGGAGAATCTGGCTGAGTTTGTGTCCACCCCCAATGTTTTAGCAGTTGGTGGAAGTTGGGTTTGCGCCAAGGCAGATATCGCCGATCATAACTTTGAAAAGATTAGCCGCCTGGCGGCTGAAAGCCGGGCAACGATGCTGGGCTTTGAATTGGCACATGTCGGCATCAATTGCGAGAATGAGACTGAAGCTTTAGCATCGGCTACTGATTTGGCTAATATTTTCAATTTACCGGTCAAGGACGGCAGCAGTTCTGTTTACGCTGGCACTGGCTTTGAATTTATCAAGTCACAGTACCTTGGAGAACACGGTCACTTGGCCATTCGCACCAACGACATCAAGCGGGCAATGGTCTATCTTGAAGCACGGGGATTTGCGTTGAATCCTGAGGCGATCAAGAGCCAAAACGGAAAAATTATCGCTGCGTATTTGCGGAAGCAAGTAGGGGGCTTCGCGATCCACTTGCAACAAAAGTAAGGAGCAATCATGAAAATAGCGACCTTTGGCGAAGTGATGCTGAGGCTTAAAACTCCCGGTGTAGAAAGGTTGTTCCAATCCCCCACCTTGGAGGCTACATTTGGCGGAGGTGAAGCGAACGTGGCGGTCAGCTTGGCTAACTTTGATATGCCG
>CAYMNM010000194.1:0-2646 GCA_964391795.1 uncultured Anaerolineaceae bacterium
CTGGGTCGATGACTGCCACGTTAGGCCCGGCAATGCGGCTGATTTGCGGGATGACGAAGGGGTAGTGCGTGCAACCCATCACCAGGGTATCGGCGCCCTGCCGTACCATGGGCTCGATGGCCTCTTTTAAGATGGCGATGGTTTCAGGGCTATCCAGTGCGCCTTGTTCGATTTGGCTGACCAAACCTGGACAGGTACTTTCAAAAATTTCGACATCCTGGGCAAAGCGTTCGATGACTGAGGCGTAAAGTTCGCCCGAGAATGTTGAAGGCGTGGCCAAGACGCCAACCTTGCCAGACTGCGTCTGACTGGCAGCGGGTTTGACCGCGGGCTCCATCCCAACGATTGGTAAATCAGGGTAACGCAGGCGCATTTCCTTTAGGGCAGCTGCTGATGCGGTGTTGCAGGCGATGACCAGCAACTTGATCTGTTTTTCCAGCAGGAAACGGATGACACCATCCGCCAGTTGCTGCAATTCCGCTTTGCTGCGGGAGCCATAAGGGCAATTGGCCTGGTCTCCAAAGTAAATCAGGTTTTCATGCGGCAACTGGGACTGAACTTCCCGAAGAACTGAAAGGCCGCCAACGCCGGAATCATAGATGCCAATGGGTTCAGTGTGTTTGGGCATGGCTCAATTTTAGCACCTGAGTTTCGGTTTTCAGTATTTATAAGGCTTGATGAGAATCAGGCCAGGCTGGTGCTGGCTTGAATAAAGGCAGTAAATAAGCGTTGCATTTGAGGGGAATCGGGCATGCACTCCGGATGCCACTGCAAGCCAAGAAGGAAGCGTTTTGAGGGCATTTCTACACCCTCGATGATATTGTCGTTGGCGCGCGCGTTAACGATCAGGCCTTCACCGAGCACCTCGAGGGCTTGATGATGCAGACTATTGGTACCAATCTTTGTCACACCGAGGGTTTTTGCCAGGTGTGTGTTGGCTTGGATGTTGACCTGGTGAACTGCCAGATCGCGTGGGTAATCTGGGTAGTAATCGTGTTTGTCAGCCTGGGGCAATTGCGTACCGATGTCGCAGATGAGCGTTCCGCCCAGGGCAACATTGAGCACCTGCACACCACGGCAAATGGCCATCAAAGGTTTATCGGCTTTTATCAAGCGATGGATGAGTTCGATTTCGAATTCATCACGAGGAAGGTCCACCCCACCCAGGCGGGCACGGCTCTTGCCGCCGTAATGATTTGGTTCAACATCGCCTCCGCCGCAGAGTAGAAATCCATCACCAATGGCGACAAGCTGCTCAAGGTCGTCGAGAGGAAAGCCTGGGACAACGATAAAGGGTAAGCCACCCGCGCGGATGACCGCCTTAATATAGGCCTCCTTTTCACCAAGAATGGGAGAGGTGGCGGAGTGGGTTTCAAGATGGCCGGCGACGATGATCAGGGGTTTTTGCATAAGGACCTCATGGGTTTGTTTTGCCAATTTTAGCCGAAAAAGCGTATTCAGGCATTGAGGATGGACATCTTTGCGACAAGCCTTCGGGCAGTAAAAAAACTTCCCTGAAGGTTCAGGGAAGTTGAAAGGGCTAGCTTTGTTTTTAGAAACGCTGCTTGAGGCGGGCGCTCTTGCCGGTGCGTTCGCGTAAGAAATAGAGGCGGGCGCGGCGCACTTTGTTGTGACGTTCCACTACCAGCTTGGCGATGCGGGGGGAGTTGGTAAGGAATGTACGTTCGACGCCGATGCCGTTGCTGGCAACCCGGCGGACGGTGAAGCTGGCGCTGTTACCGCTACCGCGAACGTAAAGGATGACGCCTTTGAATTCCTGGATTCTTTCGCGGTCACCTTCTTTAATTTTGTAGTGAACGGAAACGGAGTCACCAGGGAAAATGTCTGGGACGTTGGGGTTCTTTTCTGCTTCGATTGATTTGATAATCTCAAGGTCGTTCATCTCAAATTTCCTTCTTAATTCGCAATTCGGCATGCTTGTGTTTCTTCAAGCGCGAACGCATAGGATAACACGGAAGGAGGGGCTTTGTCAAGACAAATCCGGTGATTCCTGTGATTTGGTGTACAAAAAAAATCAGTCGAATTATCCTGACAGACAAACGAGAGCATGCTAAAATTGAGTAGTCAATCATCGCCAAGGCAGACCCTCTGTCTTGGCACACTTGAAAGGAAGGCGCCTACTCTTGGTTTATTCCCTTTTCTTTTGCACCCCAAACAAATCTAATTTTGACGAACTATAAGGAGAGAATTTATGAAACTAAGCAAAATTAAGATCCTGTTCATCCTGATGTTGGCCTTCGCCATGTTGCTTACTGCCTGCGTTCCGGCATCCCCTGCCCCAACCCAGGCACCTGCGCCAGCCGCGGCTGAAGAACCCGCTCCTGCAGCGGCTGAAGAACCCGCTCCCGCAGCGGCGGAAGAACCCGCTGCCCCCGCCGAGACGGTGGAAATCACTTTCTGGCACGCCATGAGTGGCAGCCGTGAAGAGATCATCAACGGCATCGCCGAGCGATTCAACGCGTCACACCCCGGCATCGTGGTCAAACCGGAATACACTGGCAGTTATGCCGAGACCGTGACCAAAGGCCTGGCAGCTTACCGCACTGGCACTGCCCCCACCATCGTACAGTCTTACGAAGTAGGCACGCGCACCATGTACGATTCTGGCGCAATTGTACCGGTGTA
>CAYMNM010000195.1:0-1456 GCA_964391795.1 uncultured Anaerolineaceae bacterium
CTTTTAAAGCCTCATCCACAATCAGGCGAGCTTCAGACTGGATCTGTTCCAGGTGCTCCTGCGAACGCAAGGATTCTGCGTAAATCTTATAGACATTCTCCGTACCGGAGGGGCGTGCGGCAAACCAGCCGTAACCGGTGCTCACCTTCAAGCCGCCAAAGGCAGCGCAATTACCTGGAGCCGTGGTAGCCTTGCCGGTAATCAAGTCGCCAGCCAAGGTGTCTGCCTTCACCAGATCTGGGTCCATGTTGCCTAAGATAGCCTTTTCTTTGAGGCCAGTAGGCGCATCCACCCGGGCATACCAGGTTTGCCCAAGTTCCGCTTCCAGGCAGGCATAATGCTGGCCAGGCTCCTTGCCCGTCACCGCCAGAATTTCTGCGGCCAACAGATCCAGGATAATTCCGTCCTTGTCGGTCGTCCAGGTGCCACCATTCTTGCGCAAGAAGGAAGCTCCGGCGCTTTCCTCGCCGCCAAAGCCCAAAGAACCATCCAGAAGCCCTGGTACAAACCACTTAAACCCAACCGGCACTTCATATAGTTCACGATTCACCATCTCAGATACCCGATTAATAAAGTAGGACGAGACCATGGTCTTACCAACCTTTGCATTAAGCGACCATTCTGGCCTGTGCTGGTACAGGTACCAAATAGCCACTGCCAGGTAATGGTTAGGGGGCACCAAACCAACACTGGGCGTCACGATTCCATGGCGGTCGTAATCAGCGTCGTTGCCAAAGGCAATATCGTATTTGTCCTTGAGGGCAACTAGATTGGCCATAGCATAAGGGCTCGAGCAATCCATACGGATTTTGCCGTCCCAATCAAGCGGCATGAAGGCAAAAGATTGGTCAAGGCGCTTATTGACCACTTCAAGGTTCAGCCCGTAAGTTTCGGCGATGGGCTCCCAATAATAAAGCCCTGAACCACCCAACGGGTCCACCCCGATACGAATTCCCGACCCGGCAATCGCCTCCATATTCACAACATTTGCCAGGTCTTGCACATAAGGCGTGGTCAGGTCTACGGCGTGGATGAATTCGGAATTTAGCGCTTGCTTGTAGGGCATACGCTTGACTGCTCTAAGTCCATCGCCAATAATTTCATTGGCACGGTTCTGAATCCATTTGGTTGTATTGGTATCTGCCGGCCCACCGTTGGTGGGGTCATACTTGAAGCCGCCATCCTCAGGCGGGTTGTGTGAGGGGGAAATCACCACGCCATCAGCCAGACCATCGCTGCGATTGGCGTTATAGTTCAGAATGGCATGCGAAACCACCGGCGTTGGCGTGTACTTCAAGCCCTGATGGATGATCACCTGCATACCGTTGGCTGCAAAGACCTCAATAGCAGTGGCGTGGGCCGGCTCTGAAAGCGCGTGCGTGTCCATACCCATAATTAAAGGGCCAGTGATACCCTGCGAGCTGCGGTATTCATGAATCGCCTGACAGATTGCCAA
>CAYMNM010000195.1:1556-2642 GCA_964391795.1 uncultured Anaerolineaceae bacterium
ATAAAAAAACACTCTGGAACTTAGGGCATTCCAGAGTGTCTTGCGTACCCGTGGGGAACGGGTTTCTTACTTAGTTGATGGCGTAGACCAGGTCGGCACTGAAGGTGATCACGATTTGTCCGGCCGAGACAGGAACTGAAGAGTCCATGCTCTTGGCTTCCGCACCGCCGCCACCCATGCCACCATAATACATATTGTAGGGTTGCACGTAGCTTGAGTCGCTTACGTTGATCGCCTGCACCAAACCGAGCTCAACACCGCTCACCTCGGCCACATCCATGGCCTTCTGTTGGGCATCTGCGATGGCCAAGTCGCGAGCCTGCACGAGAGCTTCTGCACGGTCTGTGATATCAAAACTGATACCATAGATCTGGTTGGCACCCGCGCGGATGGCTGTATCCAGCAATTCGCCCAAAACCTTCAAATCACGCACGGTAATGTAGACGGTATTGTCCACTGAGAAGCCAGCCGGGATTGAATTGCCCGTCTGAGGGTCATAGTTTGACTTTGGATAAATGTTGAAGTTAGCGGTCTGAATGTCTTTCTCTTCTACACCAGAAGCAACCAGGGCATCCGCAATTTGTTTTGCCAAATCATTGTTCTGTTGCAGGGCAGCAGTTACATCCATGGCTTCACTGTGCACACCAATATTGATGTAGGCGATATCGGGCACCAGGGTGACCTTACCTGACCCAGTCACAGACAGGGTGCGGATGGGCGCTACTTGTTGATTGGTGGCCTGGCTTACAGTAGTTTCAGCCTTGACAGGGGTCTGCGCGCATCCGGAAAGGGCTAACGCAGCAATTAGAAGTGTTGATATTACGAGGACAATCAATTTTTTGTTCATTCTATTCTCCTTAAATTTGAGCATATTTCAAAGACGCACATTGCGTTGCATTTGTTCCAATCCTGTAAGGTTCGGAGGATTCTCGCATCAAATGCCGCTAAACCTGCCAAGTGCCGCGCTTTGGTTATAATTCCCCCATGCCGATTAACTATGCCCAGGTGCAGGACAGCCTCGCGGATTACACCCGCAAAGTCAAGAACCGGGAAGATCAGCGTGATGAAGTGGAGGCCACCCTCTGG
>CAYMNM010000196.1:0-2621 GCA_964391795.1 uncultured Anaerolineaceae bacterium
CAATACTGAGTAAAAAGGTCAACTTACGAGACATAATTTTCTCCTTTGAGAGTGCTTACATGATATATTTGATACGTGTGAAGGGGTCCTCCACCAAAATCGGCAGCTCTCCTTTTCGCTCACGAGGTTCAAAGAAGAGTCTTGCTGTTTCTTGACTGTTCTGCTTTACTGCACCTCCCTTCTCCGTTCTATTCCATAGCTCAAAATATCGAGGACTATTTTGAGCTATTATTATTTCCGGCATTGTTTATTGCCTGACAGGAGTTTCGGATTACAAGTTCTGTTTGCATACGATACGTGTCCTGTTCAAGGGGAATTCCTTTAATCATCTTGATCAACATTTGCGTGCCCATGTAACCCAGTTCAGAGACAAACTGATCCACTGTGGTCAAACCAAGGTATTTTGATTCAGGGATGTTGTCAAAACCGACCAGCGAGAGATCTTCGGGAATGCGTAAACCCATCTCCTCTGCCAATTGAAAAACGCCCATTGCCATCTGGTCATTTGATGCGAAGATCGCTGTGGGTCTGTCTGGCAACGAAAGTAGTGTTCGTGATGAACTGATGCCAGTCTCGGTGGTGAAGTCGCCGGAAGTAATCAGTTTCTCATCGATGGGAATATTGGCGTTAGTAAGCGCGTCGCGGTAACCAAGCAGACGGCGGTTTGAACTCTCAAGTTCAATACGCCCCCCAATATAACCGATCCGTCTGTGACCCAGGCCAATCAGGTACTCCATTGCCGCTAACGAGCCGTGATAGTTCGTGGCGTGGACCGAAGGGTGGCTGGGATAACGCATAACCGGATCAATGAATACGATGTGGTCATCCGTATTGAAATCACCCACAACCGGCGCAACGATAATCACCCCGTCAGAAATCGAATTGGTCAATAGGGAAACATACTTTCTTTCCGCGTAGGCGCGGCCGCTTTTGCGCACGTTACCGGTTGTGTAAACCAAAAGGTCAAATTCCGATTCGGCAATCGCCCGGTTAACACCCTTCATCACTTCAACCGCAAAAGGATAAGCGATATCCGGCATAACAAGGCCGATCAGGTTTTTCTTTCGGCTCCGCATGCTGCGGGCAGCAAGGTTGGTGGTGAAGTTGAGCTCTTCTACAATTAAGTGAATGCGGTCCTGGGTTTCTTTGGCAACGTCCGATTTGCCATTGATCGCGCGCGATACCGTGGAGGCAGAGACCCCAGCGGCTTTGGCAACATCTTGAATGGTGGCTGTTCGATTCTTTTTGGCCATGCAATCTTCTCTCGGAATCGTTGCCGGTAACGTTACCGGTATCGTTACCGATATTATTGCACGCAAAAACGATTATGTCAATAGGTTTTTGGTAATCACTCTCAAAATCGTTTGGCCCGAGGAGTGTGTGCTGCAGACAAAAAATATTAAAGTCCTGAAAGGAAATTTGGAAAACGTTCACGGAATGGATTAATCAAGAAGCTATTCTTTTCAACCCTGGCTACACAACTTTTACGAACCCATGGAATTACCAGCAAGGTTTTTGATAGCTTACCTAAAATTTTGGGCACTACTGCCAAATTCAAACCCCAGCCGAGCCTTCACTTAAACCAGACTGCCATACCCACAGCCTGAGCCAGGTGCAAATATGGCAGGTGCCAGCTCTATAAAAATCTTAATTAAAGAAGGTGTGCATGATTTGGCTGGCAAATGTGAAAGATGTGGCCATTTGTCTAAGGTTTTGTTGACAATTGGTCTTACATGAACTCAGTACTTGTAATAGAATTGTCGTTTGTGCGTTTTGAATGAGGTTAGCATGTCAACGAAGAAAAATGTGAATTCATCGAAAATTTGGACGGTTGCGGCAATCTTGATTTGCGCAATCCTTATTCCCATTTTAATTGTTAACCTGACCATCATTTTCAAATCCATCGCCAACCCCCAGCAAGTTCCCTCTTTCTTCGGGTACAGGCCGCTGATTGTGCTTTCCGGTTCCATGGAGCCGCAAATTCTGCCCGGTGATATCGTCGTTACGCGGGACGTGCCTGCCGACACCCTCAAGGAAGGCGATATCGTCTCTTATCTGCAGGGTTCCGCCATCATCACCCATCGCATTGTCCGCATCGATGAGGCAGCAGGGGTCAAAACCTTCCAAACCAAGGGTGACAACAATAATACGGTTGACGACAGCACCCTCTCTGCCGACATGCTGCAGGGTAAATTTCTTTATCGAATTCCTCGTTTGGGGCACGTTGCCATGTTTTTGCAGACCCCAATCGGGATGATTCTTTTCATTGCTGTTCCTTTGGTCCTCTTCGTCCTCTACGATATTCTGCGAAGAAGCGTTTTTGAGAAAAAGGAGGCCGCAACAACGAGCCAGCTCAAGGCTGAATTGGAAGCCATGCGCAAAAAGCTCGCAGAGGCAGAGGCTGCTGCGGAAAAGGAAGGTGATCAGAAAGCCTGATGGAAAAACACTAAGCCATTTCTGGTTTATTTTTTTTAAACAAAATTAAATTATTAATAGGAGATAAAAATGAAAAAAAATACCTTACTCAAGCTCGCCGGTGCACTTCTGGTGCTCACCCTCATCACCACCACCCTCGTTTCCGGCACCTATGCCAAGTACGTGACCACCGTCACTGCTGAAGG
>CAYMNM010000197.1:0-2617 GCA_964391795.1 uncultured Anaerolineaceae bacterium
TTGTCATAGCACTGCTCCAGCATTTCCTGTTCCCAGGTGCCAAAGGTTGGCATGTCGGATGAGGAAGACCCGCAAGCCACCAGCACGATGGAGGGGTCTACCCATTTCATCACCTTGGCGCACTCGTTGGCGGCCCGGCCGTATTCATAGGCCGTCTTTTGCCCGATCTGCCAGTGGCCGTCCATTTCATTGCCAAGGCACCAGAGCTTGATGCCGAAGGGTTCGGCGGCGCCATTTTGCCGGCGCAGGTCGCTCCAGTAGCTGCCCTTGGGATGGTTGGCATACTCCACCACGTTTCGGGCTGCATCCACACCGCGGGTGCCCAGGTTAATGGCGTACATCACCTGGCTGCCGGCCTGTTTTGACCAATCACAGAATTCATGCAAGCCGAACAGGTTGCTTTCGGTGCTCGACCAGGCCAGATCCAGCCGTTTTGGCCTCAGTTCGCGCGGGCCGATGGAGTCTTCCCAATTAAAGCCGGAAACAAAATTACCACCGGGGTAGCGGATGATTGGAATTCTTAGCTGCCTGACCATCTCGATCACATCCAGGCGGAAGCCGTGCCCGTCAGAC
Source organism: uncultured Anaerolineaceae bacterium (assembly GCA_964391795.1). Classification (GTDB taxonomy): domain Bacteria; phylum Chloroflexota; class Anaerolineae; order Anaerolineales; family Anaerolineaceae; genus Mesolinea. Next base: position 574 of record CAYMNM010000197.1, read on the forward strand.
CTGGGATTGCCCGGGTCGTAGATGCCCCCGTAAACCGCCCGCCCCAGGTGCTCGATGAAGGAGCCAAACAGGCGCTCATCCACCCTGGCAATCACGGAATCTCTATCCAGAAGCAAGTCTGCCTTGGCTGGGATTGGATTTTGAGATGAATGGGTATCTGTTTGCATGGCGGATTGTCCTTTTTATTAATTATCGCTCATCCTGTAATTTTTGTGCGCGCATCGATCGGCCCCCAAAACTTGGTTCCAATTGAGATTAGGCTACAGCAGGCCGTGCAACAAGCGGTTGCACCGAGGCTTGAAATCAGCACGATTGAAAGCATACTGTTCCACAAAAAGCGCCGTGTTCTCTGGAAATTGTACTCCCTTCAACCTAACGCGATGATAAATGAAATCCTTTAGCGCCGGTAATAATTTTATGGCTCATGGATAACTGTCAAGTTAAGGCTGAGCGAACCCCGCATGGCAAAGCACGAATGCAACGCGCAACTAATTTTCTGAATCCAAGCAGCTTTAACTCTGAAAGCGGCTAATCCGTTTTTGCAAGGGGGAGTTCTGCCAGGTAACCGATTGGCGTGTTGAAAGCGCTCAAAAATATTAAAATGAACGACAAATTCTTAAGCCAGGAATTCTTCTTGATCAAGAGATGTGCATGCATGAAAATTTGCCAAATAGAGGGAATTTTGCTTCAGATCCCTCACTAAGGTCTATAATTTTCTCGTTGTCCAAATAGTTTTAATCAAACTGAAACCGCCAAAGGCATCAGCCCAAGGACGGTTTCTTTGTGCGCGAAGGTGCTATACAAGTGGATGAAGTGTCAATTTTGCCACGAATCATGAACCGATTGTGAGGAAATCCATGCGTCTTAGAAGTTTTGCCGTGAGTCTGATCATCTTATTCCTGGCCGTTTCATTTTGCTCTGGCGTTCAGGCAAAGGGGGATGCGCAAAGCATCATCACTGTTACCAGCAGCGCGGATAGCGGCCCCGGCACCTTGCGCCAGGCCTTGTTGGAAGCGCAACCAGGCGACCGCATCCAATTCTCGCCTGAAGCCTTCCCCATGGCTAACCCAACGACGATTACTCTTCTGAGCGGTCTGCCAGAGATGACCGCTGGCAAGGTCACCATTGATGCCAGCAATGTTGGCGTCATTCTTGATGGGTCCCAGATGGGGGACGCAGAAACCAGCGGTTTACGGATCCTTTCTGACGGCAACGTCATCCTCGGCTTGCAGATCATCAATTTCCCCACGGATGGTGTCGCCATCCTGGACGGTGCCAGTGCAAACACCATTGGCGGAGCCGCGGAAGGGCAGGGTAATTCCATCGGCGGCAACGGCAAAAATGGGATCTTTATTATGGGGGCAGGCTCAGACAATAACCGCATCATTGGCAATACCGTCGGATTGGATGCCAGTGGGTTGGTGGCGGTTCCAAACGGCATTCACGGCATCAACGTGGAGGGTCAACCGCGGGGTACGATCATTGGCGGCGGTTTGCCTGGGGAGGGTAACCTGATCAGTGGCAACCTGAGCGCGGGCATTCTGGTTGATCGTGGTATAGATACGCTTATCCAGGGCAACGTGATCGGGCTGGACCGGGCGTTGAGCCAACGGATAGGCAACGCCACCTGTGGCATTGTCTTGATTGGCAGTAATAACGGTCTCATTGGCGGCGAGGGCGAGCAATACGCCAATATCATCGCCGGGAACGGAACCGGCATTGATGTCTGGGGGGGCTCCTCAAACAACATCATCACCGGCAACCTGATCGGGTACAAAGCAGAGCTGGGCAATTCCGGGCTTGGCATCTCTTTATATGATGGCGCCAGCAAGAATGTCATTGGCCCAAATAACGTCATATCCTATAACGGCGATGGTGCAATCGTTATCTCAAATGTGGGCAGCCAGGGCAACACGGTCACGGCTAACAGCATATTCCAGAACAAGGGTACGGCACTTGAATTAAGCGATGGCGTAGGGGAAGGCCTGGCAGCCCTCTCAGTGGAGAACCTTTCCAGTTTCAGCCTGTCTGGCACGGCGGCCCC
>CAYMNM010000198.1:0-2613 GCA_964391795.1 uncultured Anaerolineaceae bacterium
GCTTAAGTTTAATCGCCTTTTGGGTGGATTGGGAATCTTTTCTGGTTAATGCTTCCAGCAAGGTGCTGCAATGGCCTGGTTTTATCTTTTTCTGGGGATGCGGACTTGCTCCAACCCTTATGCTCTTTTCGCAGGGGAGGGATTCAAGAAGCTTTGGTGGGTTGGCTTTCTTCAGGTAATGGTTTTGGTTTGGGTTCAATGACGCCAAACCTCCCAACGGGTGCCTGGCCAGTAGCAATTGCAGAGCATAAATGTTTTATTGCCCATTCACACCTTAAGCTTGACTTGTGAAATTGAGCATTATACAAAGTGTACACAATTTTGCGTGTTAGAGAGAGGTCGGTTATATTGAAACAACCATTCTTTGGGTAATAAGAAATCAGGAGGTTTCTTTTAATAGTCCATATGAATTTATAACCGGGAGATAATTCATGAAAACTAGAATATTCAAAATATTTGTCCTCTTTGTCATACTTCTGCTTTCTATGTTTGTTAGGTTAAATAGCGGAACAGCGAAATCCACCAAAACGCAAATCCAAAACAGAATTTTGTATGTTAAGCCTGCAGTTCAAGGAACTACATGCTCATCCTGGGCTGATCCTTGTGAACTCCAAGCTGCCCTCAATATCGCAACAGAGGGTGATCAGATCTGGGTAGTAGAGGGTACCTACAACCCGAGCATTCCAGCTGGTCGTGAAGCCACTTTCCAACTCCAAACAGGCGTTGCTATTTACGGCGGTTTCATCGGGACAGAAACCAGCCTAAGTCAACGCGATTGGGAGATTTACGTAACTACCCTGAGCGGTGACATCGGAATTGAAGGCGACAATACCGACAACAGTTATCACGTGGTCACTGGCAGCGGAGTGGACTCTACCGCGATTCTGGACGGATTTACCATCACTGCTGGCAATGCTAACTTCGATCCAGCCACAAGCGGATTTAGCAAGGGTGGAGGTATGTATAACGAGTCCGGCAGTCCCTCACTGACAAATGTGGCATTCACTAGCAATTTAGCTATTTCTGGCGGTGGCATGTATAACCTACAGAGCAATCCCACGCTCACAAATGTCAGTTTTATTAACAATAACGGTAGTAATGGGGGTGGTATGTACAATGACAATAGTGCTCCTACACTTTCAAATGTCAGCTTTACAAATAACTCGAGTCAAGGCAATGGCGGGGGCATGTATAACCTACAGAGCAATCCCAGCTTGTCACTTGTCGAGTTTTCTTCAAACAACGCCGGACTTTGGGGCGGAGGAATGAATAACCAAAGTAGCCACCCTGTAATGTTGCATGTTGTTTTTGATTCAAATGAAGCAAATTATGGTGGTGGGGTGTCTAATACGAACAGCAGTCCTACGTTGGACTATGCCACCTTCAATCTCAACACTGCTATCGTTGGAGGCGGTATGTTGAATACAGGCACAAGTAATGCCAGTATTTCTAATGCCACGTTTTCTGAAAATTATGCTTCCGATATGGGTGGTGGAATGCGCAACTCAGGTAGTGACCCCTCGCTGGTTAACGTCACCTTTTCGGGGAATATTGCCGTAAACTCTGGAGGAGGGATGCTGAATGTTTCCAATAGTAATCCCACGCTAGACAATGTTCTCTTTAGCGGTAACACAACCACACACGAAATTGGATCTGGGGGCGGTATGTCGAATTCCGAAAGCAACCCCACATTGACTAATGTGACCTTCAGCGGCAACTCCTCAACGGGTTGGGGCGGGGGAATATATAATTATTGGAGCAATTTAACACTGATTAATGCGACCTTCTCCGATAACTTCGCTGCCCTTGGCGGTGGTATTTTTAATCATGGACAAGTTGGCAATCCTGCACACCTCACCATCACTAATTCGATACTATGGGGAAACACCCCCGACCAAATCTTCAATATGGGTGCTGAAAACATCATTACCCTCAGATATAGTCTGATCGATTTCCCTGGCTACTCAGATCCAACTAACATCAACGCCGATCCACTTTTGGGTCCACTGGCAGATAACGGCGGTTTCACCCTAACGCATGCCTTGGGACCTGGCAGCCCTGCTATTGATTTTGGCGATCCTGCTAACGCTAATTGCCCCGCGACTGACCAGCGCGGTTTCCCCCGCCCGATGGATGGCGATGGGGTAGATGGACCTCGTTGTGATATGGGAGCCTATGAGTATGAAGTCATGCAAATTGAATTTCCAATCTACTTACCGATAATCATGAGGTAGACGTTCTTTATGCGTCGGATTGCATTCCTGCCCTGCATGTTATCATGTGGGGCCTCAATCCGGTTTCTTTGAAGGTCGGACAAGTGCCCTTTAGGGTAATGAGACCGCTTCATAACCTTTGCCTGATACTTACCCCTCGCGGGTTCACCCCGACATAACCTTGGATTCAACAATCGGCGGAGTGTCGTATCCCAGCCTACGAAAAAATCCGTCGTTGGGATGGGCTGGTTTTTCATTGTAAGGTTCGCCAGTCTTTTCCCGGGCAGACCTCACAACACAGTTCGGGCTGCCCATACAATTCTTTGGCGTAGGGTGCAGGCAAGCGTATAGCCTCGCCCATTCTTGATTATTTGCCTGGTTTCATTTTTGATCTCGGGCA
>CAYMNM010000199.1:0-2612 GCA_964391795.1 uncultured Anaerolineaceae bacterium
TTCACCCAGACCGCCAGGAAGTGGCGCACCTTGAGCCGATGCTCATCATTGGTGAAGACTGCCGGTGAGAGTTCATCCCCGGCAATGAAAATTTCCGGGGCCAGGCCAAAGCGCTCGCCGACATAGATGGCGGGCACGACCAGCGGGTCGCAAACTGCAGCCCAATCCGATTCATCGGTCCACTCAGGCACCACCACAGGCACGGCGCTGCCTTTGAGCACGTTGTCGTACACGTAACCGCTCTCGCGCACAAAGCTGCCGCCGCAAATTTCCATGGCGGATTTTTGCAGGCCCCTGGGAACCAGCAAAAATTTAGGGTTGACAGCCATATAAGGCCCGACGCCGTAAAGGCCGACCCCGTTTTTGACGAGCATGGGCTGCTTGTAAACCCTGCCAGAAACCGCATCCCAATTGGTCGCGGTGAGCGCCAGGGTATCCAGGTTGGCGTGGCCCCCCAGGGTGGTAACCGCCGTATTGTTGAACAGCGCGCCGCCATCGCCCAAGTTGGCTCCCACACCGCCGTTGGCAGTGAAAATGGCTGCCACCAAGCGCGAAATCTTGCGCATGCCGGCACTGGCCAGTTCCCTGGCGTAGGAGCGCAGCTTGCGGGTTTCGTCGCGGTCGATCAATTCCAGCGTGAGCGGGATGTAGCCGCCATATTTCTTAAAGGTGGCCGTCTCTGATGAATCGCCCACACTCAGCTCGGTGTAAGCCCCGCCTTCGGCCACGGTTGGCAGGTCGCCCACTGTGCCCACCAGGGTGCCCGAGACGCTGTTAAGGGTATTGAAGTGCTCCTGCACGCTTACCTGTTTCCACCAGTCATAACCGGCTCTGCCGAGTTCTTCCCAGGTGTTGACCACAATCTTATTGAGCGCGTTCCGCACCAGGCCACTGAAATCCGCAGTGGTTGCAAATTGAGCACGTTCCGGGTGATAACCGCCGTGCAGGTCGTAGTCGCCAGTGGTGGCCAGGTAAAGTTCGCGGATGCCGGAGAGCCTGGGTGCCTGCACCTGCTTGAGGGCAGCTTCGCGGGGGTTGCCGAAAAGGTCGTCTACAGCGGCTTGCAGCCTTTCAGCAGGTTCAAGCATGCCCTCGATACGGGGCGAGCCAGTTACAGCCTTGCCGTGTTCGATTTCAGCCAAGAGGCTGCGGGCTTCACGCAGGGCGGATTGTAGTTCAGCGGGGGCAAAATCGCGCTCCTGAAATTGGTTTTGAATGCGATCCTTCATCGTTTTGGGCAGGTTGCTGGCAGACAGGCTGGCCTCGAGCATCCAGGTGCTCATGGCCTTGCGCGTTTTGCGCATCTCGGCCAATTCCTCCTGCAATTCCTTTACCGGGTCGGGTTTTTCCTCAACAGACTGGCTGAGCACGGCTGTGTCAGTTTCTGAGTTTTCTGATAATTGCATGGCATATCCTCCTTGTAAAATGGGATTGATCTTGAATTGATTGAGGGCGCGCAAAAAGATGCCGCCGCGGGCAGGGTTGTAGACCAGGTCTACCGAAAATACTTTGAGAATCTTCTCCACGCCCTTGCCCTTGCCTTGAAAAAGTAAATCTGCTGAGAAGCCAAGCTTCACCGCTGGCAAATCCTGCCCTTCAAGCACCTGTTTGCCCACTTCGCTCAACAGGTCTGCTGAAGGACCAAATGCCCGCAGATCGGCTTTAATGCCCTGCTGGCTGGCATCCCAGGTGGGGTTTTGCAGCACACCAGCCACATCCCGCACCGAACGCTCCCCCAGCCCGTGGTCAATAAAGCAGTTCACCCCGTCCCACAAGGGAAGTGACTCCTTTAGCACCTCTGCCGGGAATTGCCAGCCGTTGGCTGCACCCGCTGTGATAGCCAGGATCTCAAAGCGGTCATGCCTGAGCGCCGTGGCCTCCAAACCTAAACGTTCCCTAACTTCTTCCATCTGCCTCCTCTCTGATTGGCACCGTAGCTTCCCTGCCAGCGGCAGGGGTTTTTTTATTCATTTAAGTCTTTAGGCAGCCTTTCCCCCATAAAGCGGTAGACCAGGCGCAGGTATTCCCGCGCGTCGATCAGGTCGCGGTCCAAGAGGCTACTTGCCAGGGATTCTGCCTGGCTGCCTGCATTGGCCAGCTCGGCGTTATCCCGGGCGGAGATATCTCCGCCGTGCACATCAATGACTGCCTGCGGATCGATCTGACTATCCAGCATGGCGCGGCGCCTGACCGCGGCCTGCAAAAGGTCGCGGACAATCCACTCCATCAGGCGCTGCCGCTCTTCAAAATGCCGGAAGGTGGGCCCGCCCGCGGCCTCAGCGGTGGTGCGGGTGGAGGATTCTGGTTCCGCCAGGAAGTGCAAAGGTACGCCCAGCCCGGCCGCGATCATCTTTTTAACCGCCAAGCCATCGGTGGAAGCATCCAGCGCCTCCAGTCTGGGAGAAAGCACCGACCATTCTTCGCTCTCATCCGTCACCAAGATGGAACCCGGTTGCGGTGGATTGGCTGCCAGGCGAGCCTGACGTGCCTGGCGGGCGGCTTCGTTGGCAAAGCGCGCCTTAACCACGTACATAAAGGCATTCCTGAAGCGGTTCAGACGCACACGGTCTTCAAGCCAGGCGGCGTAACGCGCCAGCCACTTGAGCGCTGGT
>CAYMNM010000200.1:0-2576 GCA_964391795.1 uncultured Anaerolineaceae bacterium
ATGCTTACCTGGATCATGAGGGCACCTACACACTGGAGCTGGATCCCAAGAGCCTGGATTACCTGCTGTCCGCCACCTTCACCCTGCTCATGGATGATGGCGAAGGCGTCCTCTACAGCCTGGGCGAGGATGATGATCTATCCGTCAATGAAGAAGACGGGGTCATCCAGGATAATTTTGGCGGCCTCTGGACCGCGCTTCCCGATGGACAGCTGATCAGCCTGTACCTTCTGGAACGGCGGGAAACCTACAGCATCTATTCCGCTCCGGTGAAACTCAACGGCCGGGAGACCAACCTGCGCATCCTCTACGACTGGGGGGAGGAGGCTTTCCGCATCATCGGCGCATGGGAGGGTATCACTGAGATCGGCGCGTCCAGCAAGGAGATTACCAAACTCGCCCCGGGGGATGCCATCATCCCTTTGTATGAGGCGTATGACGCGGAAACCGGCGGCTGCCTTGGCCTTGATGAGGGTATCATATACTTTGCTGAGGAAGGCTTTGGGATTGAGTATATGCAGCTGCCCGCGATGGACTACTATTACAGCTTTACATTAACAGACCTTTTCGGCCTTCAAACCAATACGGATTTTGTGCTGTTTACAGTGGATGAGGCGGGGGAGGTCTGGTTTTATCAAGAGTGACCTTGCGGGCTTCGCGTTTCCTGGCTGATCAGGCTGCTGCCCTGGAGAGGATTGGCTGATACGATGACCATCAAGGGCGGCCGCAGCAATGCTTGAACTTCTTGCCGCTGCCACAGGGGCAAGGGGCGTTTCGGCCGGGCTTCTGCGCGGCTTTGCCTGGGCCCGGAAAAGGAATGATGTTCCCGTTTATGGCGGCATGCCCACTGCTTTGCAGGCTGCCACTTGGCTTCGAAGGCGGAGGGATTTTGTGGGAGCCCGATTTCTGTGAGAACATGCCAGGCGCGCCTGGCAATAAGTGGATTATCTCCTCTGCTGTGTACCCGCAATTGAAGTGCGTGCGGGTATTGTTGCTCATATTCGCCAACAGGCCCGAAATCTTTTTGGCTGCATTCAGGCTTTTTGGCTGAACGCCGTATTCTTCCAATATGTCATACTGTTCCTGTGTGTCAAAGATGGAAAACCGGATGCTGTACTGAATATCCAGCACGCAGTTTTCCGCGTCTTCCGGCTTGAGGCCAAGGGACTCAAGGTGCGCCCTCAAGCGCAAAAAAGCCGTGTTTTTCTCAACATAATGGATGTCAGCATATCGAAGCAATTCCTCCTCCGATGGCCGGTAATAGGGCTTTCCTGCCTGCATGGCAAGTATTTCTTGAAAAACCCCGCCTTCCAGAACCGAATATTCCACAATGTAGGCAGCAGTGCCATAGTGGAAGTTGCCCTTATTCAGCACCAGCCCATCTTGATCCAGAATTCCGATGCGTGAATCTTCCTGGGAGCTCAAAGCAACGCCTATCATGGCGAAGGAAAACAGGCTGATAGGCGGCTGGTTACGGCAATACATGTCGTGAACCAGAGAGATGGGAACAATGCCATAGAGGTTGGTGGCCGCAAGATGATATTCAGTGATTTTATGCTGGCGGTCTGCTGGCAGGAAGGTTATTTCCGCCATTGCCAGCAGGATATCCTGGGGCAGCCCCTTTTCTTTCAGTGCCTTCTTGAATTTTTCCAGCGTTTGCTGATGTGAATAGCCCGAGCCGGAGGCACGGATGAGGGAGGGCTCCCCTGTTGGCACCTCCAGGACTCTGATGGTGCGGCACATGAAGGCGATGCGCGGTTCAGCCAGCGCATAAACCATTCCGCTTTTTCCCGCAAAATCGGTGTCGCTCAGTTTCACATCCCGCAAGGCGATAGTGTTTTTTGTGTTATTGAGGCTGTACCTGGCTGATTGCTTCCCGTGGGATGATTTCAGAGGCATAAAGGAAGGTTGGCGAACCTCGGTTATTTCATAGGCGGAAAGGATGGCTTGATGGAGATCCAGCAAAGTGGCGCTGCTGCCGATCTGTATGTGCCGGTAAACACCGCTACCTTTTGCTACAGAAATTACATAAGAGAGTGGGCGCATTTTAAAAGCCATCCTTTCCCTGGATACAGAAGCAACGCTGTATATCATGTTCATAACCAGTTGGCCAGTTTGATTATAGCATTGTTTTTCTTCAAGCAAAAGGCGCTTGGCGCGGGGACGGGAAGCGCCGCAACATGGAAGGCCCCGATGGGAGAAAGGGGAGATTCATCTCCTGCCGCAACCGGAACATTGCCCATTAGGCCAGTCTATGGTGAGGGCAAATAAAACCACCGCTCCTCACTTGGGCGGGGGTTTTAATTGCTCAAGCGGTGGGTGAAGTGCGTTTGAAACATTTCCGGTTCAGCAACTATTACAAACCATGGATCCTGGCATTTTTATACTGGTAACACTGCAGCAGCAAATTAACCAAAGGGTTTAGGGTTGCCAACGCTGCATAAAGGGCCCCTGTGCAAAACCCCGTAGGCGTGCATGGGTTCTCTGTTTGACGCTCCGCGCGTCTCTTCTGTATCTTCGTCCGAAGTGGGTGCATTGTTCACAGAGAGTTTCCCAGGACTATGTCGTCAGTCCCG
>CAYMNM010000201.1:0-2560 GCA_964391795.1 uncultured Anaerolineaceae bacterium
AAGTAGCAACACGCTTTCGGCAGGCACTTATACTTTGCGTGAAAGCAACGGTCCCTCTAGCTACGATTTACTGGGCTGGGTTTGCCACCTTACAGGAACGGATACAGAAGTTCCTGTGACTGGCAACCAGGTTAGTCTAAAGAATGGCGAACAGGTAACTTGTACCGCTACCAATAGTTACATTAGCGCTAAAAGAGATGTTGTAGCCAATAAGAATTGGCAACCAATTGGTTTGCACGACAGTTACAAGACAGCGGTTAACTTCCAGTTGCATCGTTTTTCATCTGAAGTCGCGGACCACTCCGTTGATGATGTGGTTACTCTGGATGGCCTTATTGACCAAGCCTGTACCCTCACAGGCTGTGAAGCATCTGCCTGGGTCTACACATATTCCAACCTGCCCATCAATGATGGATTGGGGAACGCTTTTACTTATTATGTGGTGGAGACACTTGTACCGACCAACTTTACTGCAGACACGACGAATGACCTTACTGTAACTAACACCTACGTTCCACCTTTAACTTCTTTCACTGCTACCAAGGTTTGGTACGGCGGTTACGAAGAGGATCACAAACCTGTGCCACTAACTCTATGGCAACAGCTTGAGGGTGGGCAAATGACAATGATTGACTCAAAGCCTGCTATCTCCCCTGATCCTGAAACCACCCCAACCAGCCTTTCCTATACCTACAGTTGGACTGGCCTACCCGCTACGGATGGGCAGGGCAACCCTTACACCTACTACGCCACGGAACTCGAGCATCCGCCCTACACCAGGCATTACGAACCCTTGGTTACCATAGAAGGCGTAGAGTATTGTGGCACTTCAGAAACTGGCTGTCTCATTGCCAACATTGCCCCTCTACCCACCTCAACAAGCTTGAGCGGATTCAAACAATGGGTAGGTGGCTTAGCCACCAAGCCGGCCGTTTGGCTGCAGTTGATGCAATCTGAAAATGGTGGTCCTGCTAAGCCGTATTTGCCGCCTGTCAAATTAGACGGTGTTGCAGATGCTGGGTGTACCTCTAATTGCGAAAAGTTGCCTTGGCAAATTGCTTGGCTGAACGTGCCAATCGTCGATGACTACATGAAGCTGAATTGGACCTACACCGTGAAGGAAGTGGATGCATCAGGCAATGATTGGGTGCCCGAACATTTCACCAAGGTGGAATCCGGACTGACCGTGACCAATACCTACGTTCCTCTAACCCTCATCGACCCGCCGGTAGCCTTCAAGAAATGGGAAAACTTCTCTGGGCCATACCCAACCGTCTGGATGCACCTCTACCGGCAGATCCCTGGGGGCAACCCCGTGGCAGTTGGCTCCCCTGTACCGCTGGATGGCGTGGCAGGCGGAGATTGCACCTTGGGCTGCGAAGTTGTGGCTTGGAGCGCTCGCTGGGAAGGTGTAGACGCAACCGACCTGCAAGGCAATCCATATGTCTACTTTGTCAAAGAGACTAATGCCAGTGGGGCAGATTGGGTGCCAGATAACTTTATCAAGACCGAAGTGGGCATGACGGTTACAAATACCTATAGCCCAGCGCCGACCGCAACGCCGATCGTGACCATTCCAAAAACTGGCGATGGCAGCCAAATGGCAGGCTTGGGTGCAGGCGCATTTGTCTCTCTATTAATTTTTATAGGTCTGCAAATAGCGTCGCGCAAAAAGAGAAAAATATAGGGCACTCAAAAAGGTCAACAATAATCGTTGACCTTTTTTTATTTTTTTAACAATCGCCTAAGCTGTCATATCTATGGATACAATAGTGCTTGCTCCATTCTATCAAAAGGGCTAATTCGAAGAGTCTATGCCTGTTCAATACGCCTCAAATTCTCCACAAGTTTGGCAGATAGATGCATCCCATCAGATAGATGGTTTTCCATCGTTTACTCTGCATTACTTATTGTTTTGATCTCCAACTTCCGGTGATTGTGCATCAAGAATAGAGAGGCCCTTTGATGATCCAGGGCCAACACATTAAGCATTGTTATTCATTGTTTTGCTAAAACTAGGGGTAAGTATAGTGCTTGTTCAATCCCGGATAATGAGTTGTCCAAAAGGAAATTGCATTACTTGCAAATTGACAGGTGGATTGGCATTTTTGATTTGTTGAATGAAATTTTGAAAGTATTGGGGATTTTTCTGACACAGGCTGATCTATTTTGGATTACAACTCAACACTAACGCGGGTTATGAATATCCCAGTCACCAAAGGCGGGTCATCAATTATTCTAACCATCACAAGAAATAAGAAAAAAACACAAATTAATAATAAATAAACTAACACCTGAACAAAAAGAGTTGAATATTAGGGAAAAGACCTTGACGTTAAATATATGTGGATTTATCATTACTAAGTCTTAATATAAGTGCGTCGAATATTAATCAGATGTTAAGATGGGGCTCATATGACCAGGTTAACGAATAAGATCCTTTCGGTAGTATTGATTGCCACAATGCTCTTTTCAACCGGTTTTGTTGATACGGTAGTAGTCTCAGCAGCGTCTTTTTCAGCAACGAGAGCCGAAGGCACGATTCCGCCTGGTGATGGAA
>CAYMNM010000202.1:0-2560 GCA_964391795.1 uncultured Anaerolineaceae bacterium
CGCAACACCACCATCATCATGACCAGTAACCTGGGCACACAACTTTGGTCAGTTGGCACGGATGGCTTAATGCCGGATATCTCAAGAGATCAAATTGTGCAGGTGCTGCGTGGCTTCTTCCGCCCCGAGTTCCTCAACCGGGTGGATGAAATCGTGGTTTTCAAGCCGCTTGAAAAAGAGCAACTCAAGGAGATTGTGGGCATCCAGCTTAAGCATGTCGCCAAGCTGCTGGCTGACCGCGGTTACAAGTTGGAAGTAACGGATGAAGCCAAAGGCTACCTTGCGGATGTCGGCTGGGAGCCCGAATTTGGCGCAAGGCCGCTCAAGCGCGCCCTGCAGCGTGAAGTGGCCGACCCGCTTGCCAGGGAAATCCTGGCCGGTAAGTTTGCTGAAGGCAGTACCATCAAAGTTAATGTAGGAAGTGGCGGGCTTAGCTTCACCAGCGGGTAAAACTGTCTGCTGACCCAATCGAAATACGGGTGATATCACCCAATTCTTGTAGACATTTAGAAAAGAAGCTCCCGCAAAGGAGCTTCTTGATTCCACGTGATTTATTAAGCAACACTATGATTGTGCCGGAGTCCAGATACCCGTCCACTGCGTGGTGAGCACAGGCCGAGCACAGGCTTTTGACCTGCGGTCTCCATCATTTAGTAATTTATCAGTTTCAATAATCAATCTCAACATGAGACCTAAAGGTCAAGTTCCGCGCTCGGTGAGGACACCGGCGCGATCTTGGTTGTTCCAATAAATCCAGCAAAGATTGGAAAATCAGCGTTTCAAAATCTTATCAAAGGTTCCGAGATTCAGCAGATTCAAATCAAAATTTGGCTCAAGGAATGGCCTTACATCCTCTATGATTCCGGGCCAGTTCAGGGCTTGCAACTTTTGCCAGAGCAGTTGTTTCCAATTCGCTTCGGTTAACGTTCCGCCCGCCCAATTTGTTTGGGCCAGCACGTTGTTTAAGAGCATCAAATTTGGTGCCGGCCAGGAAGGATCACTCAAATACCAGATCAAATCATAAATATCTCGCCCCTTGGTATATGGACGCTGTAAGACTGCATGGAGTTTGCCTGAAAGCAAGGAGGCTTTATCGTGATGATGAAGTTGCAGAACTATATACCGCCTCACAACTGTTGTGGATAAACCAGCTCCCTTTGGCGGGTTGGTATCAACTTCAATCTTCACTGAGAGTGCTTCGCTCTGCAGGGGAGATAAACCCATCTCGTAAAGCAAACCCGGAAAGCGAAAAAATGCGCTGTTGACTGTTTTTTGATCGTTTGCTTTTATTCCAATCTGATAACCCTCTTCTGACAAATCAGAGCGGATCGCTTTTAGGTAATCTCGAAAATCGTAGCTTTCGCGGTTCCCTTCCAGTGCAAAATCGAGATCCTCAGAGTAGCGACCATGCGAAAATAGGAAGCGAAGGGCAGTTCCCCCATGAAAAGCCAAAGGAATCATTGCGCCTGATTTCTGCAGAGATTCCAAAATCCGCGCTTGTAGATATTCTCGCACCAGATTTCTTCCTTCCAAGGCCGTGTTTTTCTGTTTTACCAGGTTCGCCAAATACTCTTTCATAAATCCTCGAATTCTTCAGACTCATCAGACAATAATTGGAGAATTTCTTTGACTGCCTTTTGAAGTTTTGGAGTGTTAAATTTTTCGGATTGTTTTACAAGCAAGCCTTTATCAAGTTTTTCTGTGTTCTGTAAGCGCAGCTCCTTAAGGTAGTCTATTGAACTCCCTCCAGGTTGCAGGTAGATCAAATCCAAGAGCGCTTTTTCTGGGGTGGCAACAAAAGCACTTTGTTGGCTTAATTTTGTCATTTGGTAACCAAAGAACAACTCGGTTTTGATATGCCTAAATTCATAAGCTCCCAGGGGTGTTTCCAAACATTCCGGGCGACCAGTCGACACACTGGTTGTGATTTTCACAAGTTCGGGGATTAATCCGTGAAACGATAATGCGGATTGGAGACTTACGTAGGATGCATTCTGCAAATGGTTCGCTATAAGAAAAGGATGGGGTTGAATTCTTTGATAGGGAGGTGCAATCGCATAAATCCCTCTGCGGAGCTGAAAGATCTTGCCAGACTTCACCCATCGGGAAAGCTGAATGCGAATCAACTTCGGATCGACATTCCCCGCGAGAAGCGTTGACGATTCAAAGATTGGTTCGTCTCCAATTAGTTTTAGTAAAGAATTGAATTCCATTGCATTATATTAGCACTATTGATAATATATTGCAATAGCTTTGTTAGCAGCCCGCTGGTGATTGACATCATTTACTGCGGCACCTACACGCAAGATCTAAATTAAGAATCAAGAAGCTGCATCGCTGGAGCTTCTTGATTCTTGTTCTCTTGTTTACGCGATTGTTTCAAGAAATTGTTGGGTCAGCGCAGTGATGTCATCCGTCGTCCGGATGCCGTTCCAACTATGTTCGGGCTTAACCACGTTGACCACCACGATGTTGGCGCCGTTAAAAACCGCGCTGCGGGCTTCACGCAGGTCCACACCCCCGGCTGCCGAAATCATCACGTCATACTTACTGCGGATGC
>CAYMNM010000203.1:0-2540 GCA_964391795.1 uncultured Anaerolineaceae bacterium
TCAGATCCACCTGGCGCATGACAAGATGTAATTCTCCGGATTCCGCCGCTGAAAGTAAGCGCAAGTCATTGACCAGCCGGGTTAGGAGCATATTTTGCTGCTGGATGGTTTTCAGAGAATCAATGCTAAATGGGATGATATCATCCTCCATGGCTTCCAGATATGATTTTTGGACAGCCAGAGGGGTTCGCAGTTCGTGGGCAATATCAGAAACCATCTCACGGCGCTGGCTGCCTGACCGTTCCAGGGAATTGGTAAGCGAATTAATCGATTCAGCCAGGGTCACCAGATTCTGATAACCGTAATCTTGAGGGTCAATGCGCAGATTAAAATTTCCCTGCGCCATGCCTTCCACAGTTTCCGTCATATCAGTAATCGGACGTACTACCGAATTTGTGGCAAGCATCGCATAAAACATGGCAATAACACCAGATGCCAGCAGAGCAATCAGGATGGACTGCGAGAAAAGACGATTGAATTCATACAATAGTACTTTTGATAAATCACCCAGCAGGATAGTAGAGCTGAGGTAACCGATTTTGCTTCCTTTTGATTCGATTGGTAAGGCAGATTCCAACCTCAGGTAATCCAATTCTTCACCGAAGTAAAGTGTATCCTTCGGAGCCACAACTATTCCATTCGCGTCAATCAGCACAATATCACCCAATTGCCTTTGAACGCTATATTCACTGGGATTGTTGGCTTCATCAGAAGCGACCAATAAATTTTCCACGCCATCCCAGGATTGGTTATGGCTTTCATAATGAGTGCTCAGCTGTGGTACGAGCGGTTGAATCTCATTCTGAAAAGTTGCGCGAAAAGTATTCTGCAAAACCAACGCAGAGGTATTCTGAAGAAATAGATATACAAGGCCGAGGGTCAGGCAAATGACGCCGAAGAAGGCCAGGCTCAGACGATTACGCAAGGATTAATCCGTTTTAATGGTTCGGTAACCAACCCCAAAGATAGTTTTTACGTAATCCGTCTCAGGGTCTGCAGCGCGTAATTTGTGGCGCAGGTTCTTTATGTGCACATCCACGCTGCGTTCATTGCCTTCGATACTGACGCCTTGTGTCTCTTCAATCAGCTGTTGACGTGTAAATACATGCCCAGGATGAGAAGCCAGGGTGGAAAGGATGTCAAATTCCGTGGGGGTTAGGTTAACTGGTTGACCCTTAACAGTGACCTGATGCATGGCTGGATCGATTTCAAGCCCGGTGATTTTGCTTTTGATGGGTTCTTCAACAATCTTTTGATTCACTCGGCGCAAGACTGCTTTCACCCGTGCAACCACTTCTCGGGGAGAATAAGGTTTGATCACGTAGTCATCCGCCCCAAGTTCCAAACCAAGCAACCGATCAACCTCATCAACCCGTGCTGTTGTCATGATAACTGGGGTATTCTTTGTTCTGCGCATTTCTTTTGCAAGCTCAAGGCCGTCCATACCGGGTAGGTTAAGGTCAAGAAGAACCAGATCTGGATTCTTTTCTTCCCATTGCTTCTTGCCTTCATCACCGTCATAAGCTGCCAGAACTTCGTAATTACTACGCTCCAGATAAGCCTGAAGAACCTTGGTAAGTTCACGTTCATCTTCGATAATCAGGATTTTTGCCATGCTTCCTCACACTCTTTCCTCCAATGGAAAGTAATTCCACGAGAGCAACTTTTTATTTTAATTTCACTCAAAGCTAAAAGACTAATGATGATAATATATCATAAGCTAACAAGATTAATGCAAAAATGACCCCTACTATGGTCAAAAAAATCAAATTGTAAAGGTGTTTTGTCCTCGTCAAATCGCAGATTTGTGATAGGAACATACTTTATTCAGCACTAATCTATATATTTTTCAGCAATTATGTTTTTTGAAGATATAGGATTTGGAAAATGTGAAGACTGGAAAAAATTTCATCAGAAAGACTCTTTCGCTGATCAACGTACTCCTGTTTCCAATCACTCTAAATTATTTTCAACTTGTCTGATTCTAAGCGGCGCTTTTGAAGCTGCGATCGCCTGTTCAGCCCTTACCTTTCTACGCCTTCTGTTTTTTCGATTTTTCTGGGACGCTTCTTTTGTGGATTCTTATGCTCGGCTGGCGGCATTCAGGAAGTTTGCGCCAGCATAAATCCCACGCTCGTCAAGCCGTTTCTCAAGGGTTAAATGGGCAATCTGACTGCTGAGGATTGGGGCAACATTGCCGGGTTTGTATCAGCTGGTGGTGTTAAGCAAGGTAACCCGCTCTACGTGACTAAAACTGGATTTTCTGCTGCTGAACCACAAGCCTATTTCGCTTACTTATCTGTTGTTTTCCTGGTTTTTAATCCTGGCATTATTGGTAGGCAAACGCGCCTTTTGTGATGCAGCTTGTTGGATGGCTCCGTTTAGGATTGTTGGATCAGAAACTGGTAAAAAGTTAAGCTTGCCACGACTGGGGTTAAGAAAAGGAATTGAGGATTGCATTGCCTGTGGAGAGTGCACTAAAGCCTGCCCAATGAGCCTGAATGTACAAGCCATGGTGCAAACCGATCATCTCTACAATC